>CALVMY010000025.1 GCA_944349405.1 uncultured Bacilli bacterium
GAAATAATTTAAAAGAAATTCATGCTGCATTAGAAAAAGCAAAAAAAGAGGAAGAAAGACCTACTTTAATTGTATTTAAAACTATTATCGGATACGGAAGCAAAAATGAAGGTACATGTAAGGTTCACGGTGCTCCTTTAGGTGAAGAAGATGGAAAAAATGCTAAATTAAAATATGGTTATACAAATGAACCATTTGATATTCCTCAAGAAGTTTATAATGACTTTAAAGAAACTTTCATTGCAAGAGCAAATGAAAAATACGAAAAATATAATAATTATTATCAACAACAAAAAACAATTAATGCTGAAAAAATTAATCTTTTAGAAAAAGTAATTAATAATGATTTAAATGATATTATTGATAATTTAAGGTTTGATATTAATAGTTTTAAAGAAAGTGATGCTACAAGAAATAGTAGTGGAATTTTATTAAATTATTTCCATGAAAATTTACCTTTCCTTGTAGGAGGGAGTGCTGATGTTGCAAGTAGTGTTAAAACTCATTTAAATAACGGTGTTAATTTTACCCCATCTACACCTAATGGAACCAATATAAATTGGGGAATTAGAGAATTTTTGATGTGTGCTGCATCAAATGGAATTTTATTGCATGGTGGATTAAGAAGTTATGTCGGCTCATTCTTTGTTTTTAGCGATTATGCTAAAAGTGCATTTAGAATGGCTTCATTAATGAAAGTTCCTCAAATATTCTTACTTTCTCATGATTCGATTGCGGTAGGTGAAGACGGCCCTACTCATCAACCTATTGAACAATTTGCTATGTTAAGATCTATTCCAAATTTCAATTTAATTAGACCTTGCGATGCTAAAGAAACTTATGGAGCTTATAGAGTTGCTTTAAAGAGTAAAATAACTCCAACGGCAATTGTTTTATCAAGGCAAAATTTACCTTTGATTCCAACTTCTTTATATGACGGAGATTTTGAAAAAGGAGCTTATATAATAGATAAAGCTACAAAGAATATTCCTGATGGAACAATTATTGCTACCGGTAGTGAAGTTTCTTTAGCTATTGAAACTAAAAAAGAATTATTAAAAAAAGGTATAGATTTAGATATTGTTTCGATGCCATCTTATAATAGCTTTGAATTATGTGATGAATCTTATAAAAAAAGTGTTTTAAGATCGAATAGAGAAAAAACATTCTCTCTTGAAATGGCTTCTACATATGGATGGTATAAATATTCTGCTCATCCTTATGGAATTGATACTTTCGGAGCAAGCGCAAGTGCGAATGATTTAATTAAAGAATTTAAATTTACTACCAAAGATGTTGTAAAATTTATTTTAGAATTTTATAAGGAGGTCTAATATTTATGGCTAATTATTTATATCTTAATAAATTTAATAAAAACGGTAATTTAGCAATGAATAAAAAGGTCTTTGTTACTATTGGTAAAGAATCTTTAAAAGATGTTGTTGGGATTGCGCAAAAAGACGAAAAATTAGAAAAATCAAAACCAAGTGTTGTTGCTATTATTAGAAGTAATAAAATCTCCTATAAATTCAATCTTTTAGTTGAAAAAGATGTAAGTAAAGAAATTATTAAAGAAGAGGTTATAAAAAATTTAAATGTTAATCTTTTAAATCAATGTGAAGCTGTTCCTTTTGATATTTCTTTTTCGTTTACTGATGTAAAAAAATAAATTATTGTTTAATAAATTTATGGAAGAATTATCAAGAAATAAAACACAAGAAATTGCAATGCAAATTTTGTCTTCATTTATTATTTGCCAAGAGCAAGATATTGTTATAAATATCGAAGAAACATTTGAAGAAGTTTTAGGTTGCTCTTACGATGATGCTCCTTTATTTTTAAAAGAGATAATAATTAAAGCTTTGAAAAATGAAAAAGAAATTATCGAGTTGATTTCTAAATATTTAAAAAATCGGAAATTTTCAAGGCTTAATACTTGTATAAAAGCGATATTAATTTTAGCTGTTACTAATTTTAAATTTATTGAAGGAATGAATAAAAATATAGCGATTAATATCGCGGTTGAGCTTTCAAAAAAATATGGTGAAAAAGATGATTATAAATTTGTTAACGGAGTATTAGATAACTGCTTAAAAAATGAATAATTATAACGAAGAAATAAATAAAAATATAAAGGAACATACCTTTTCTGTTTTTGAAATTAACTCTTTAATTAAAGAAATATTTGATTCATCTTCGATTTTTAAATCTCTAAAAGTTAAAGGTGAAATTTCAAATTGGAAAGGTAAAAATATTTCTGGCCATATCTATTTTTCTTTAAAAGATGATAAAAGTACTATTAAATGTGTCATGTTTAAGTATGACACTTTTTCTTTAAAAGAAAACTTTAAAGACGGAGATGAAGTTATATTAAATTGCTCCTTATCTGTTTATGCTCAAGGTGGAACTTATCAATTAATTGTTAAAGATATAAAAAGAGAAGGCGAAGGAGATATTTTATTAAAACGACAAGAACTTATCGAAAAACTTGCAAAAGAAGGTTTTTTTGATGAATCTAAAAAAAAGAAATTACCTTTGTTTCCTTATAAAATAGGAATAATTGTCGGTCAAAATAGCGCAGCAAGTAAAGATTTAGAGACAAATATTATAAGAAGATGGCCTCTTGTCGAAATAAATTTTTATTATAGTTTAGTTCAAGGAAAAGAAGCTCCAAAAGATTTAATTAATAATTTAAAAAAAGCTGATAATGATCATAATGATGTTTTAATTATTGCTAGAGGAGGAGGGAGTATTGAAGATTTAACAGCTTTTGATGATGAAGAGTTAATTCGTTATATTGCAACCTTAAAAACCCCTCTTATTAGTGCAGTAGGTCATGAGATAAATCGCTCAATAACTGATTTTATAGCTGATAAATACGTATCAACTCCAACAGGAGCTGCTGAAATTGTTGTGCCTAATAAAGAAGAAATTTTATTAGATTTATCTCAAAATAAAGAATATATCGATAAAATTATTCATAATTATATTGATAAATACAATCATAAATTAGAAATTTTAAAAAATAGTAAATGTTTAACAAGTTTAGATAAAATTTACGATGCTTATTATGAAAAAATTGATAAATATATGATTACAATCAATAATTTAATTAAGAATAAAATAAGTGAAATAGAAAATAGATTAAATAAATATAAAATTATTTCTGAATCTACAAATCCTTTTAATATTTTAAATAAAGGCTATTGCATTATTAAAAATGAAAATGGCGATATAATTTATGAATCAAAATTATTAAAAGAAGAAGTTGATGCTCAAATAGTTTTTAAAGATAAATCAGTATTAACTAAAATAATTAAAAAGGAGGAATAAAAAATGAGTGATAAAAAACTTACTTTTGAAGAAAAATTATCCCGTTTAGATGAGATTGTAACTAAAATGAATGAAGGCAATGCTCCTTTAGATGAAATGATTGCTTTATATGAAGAAGCACAAAAAATTATTAAAGAAGAAAAAGAGATTTTAGATAATGCAAAAGCAAAAATTAATGAATATAGTAAATAATTAGTATTTTTCTAGTTAATTTTATGAGTAAAATTATTTTACATATTGACTTAAATACTTTCTTTGTAAGATGTGAAGAAATCAAAAATCCTTCATTAATAGGTAAACCAGTAGCAATTGGAAGTGAAGGAAGAGCT
>CALVMY010000026.1 GCA_944349405.1 uncultured Bacilli bacterium
ATAATTATTAAAAAAATAATATTGTTAATTGATAATAATAAATATGAGTGAAGAAAATAATTTTCTAGATAAGAAAAATAATAATAAAGGTATTTTTTAGCTATTATCGCTGCATTATGTTATTCAATTTCTTCTCCATTATCAAAACTTCTTTTAGGATATATTTCTCCAACTTTAATGGCAGGTTTTTTATATTTAGGGCTGGAATTTGTATGATAATAATTTTTTTAATTCGTCTAATATTTAAAAAACGAATTAAAAAAGAAGAGAGATTAACTATAAAAGATTTACCTTTTGTTATAGGAATGGTTATTTTAGATATTATTGCTCCAATTTTAATGATGTATGGATTAAATATTACTACTGCGGCAAATGCAGCTTTATTAAATAATTTTGAAATTGTAATGACTTCATTAATCGCTCTTTTATTATTTAAAGAAAAAATATCATCTCGTTTATGGGGTGGGATAATTTTTATTACCCTATCATGCGCTATTTTATCAATAAAAAGTTTTGAATCATTCAATTTTAATATCGGTTCTTTATTTATTCTTTTAGCAGCAGTTTGCTGGGGGCTTGAAAATAACTGTACTAAAAAAATATCAAATAAAGATCCATTGATAATTGTTTTAATAAAAGGCATTTTTTCAGGAAGCGGATCTTTAATAATCGGTTTTATAATTGGAGAAAGAATCGAAATTAACAATCTATGGGCTTTTTTTTCTTCTTTAGGAATAGGAATTGTTGCTTATGGATTATCAATTCTTTTTATATATATGCTCAAAGATTATTGGCGCAGCAAAACGAGTGCTTATTATGCAATAAATCCTTTTATAGCCGCTATTTTTTCCTTAATAATCTTTTTAGAAATCCCTTCTATACAATATCTTTTTGCTTTTATAGTTATGATTATAGGAGCGTATTTAGCTTCAAGTGATGCTCCGTTATTTAAAAAGAAAGTAAAAAAAGATGATGATATTTAAATATTTTATTCTTTATTTAGATAAAAAATAATGAGGTATAAATTTAATATGGTAGTTGAAAAAAGTATGAACAAAAATAGCAATAAAAAATATTTTATATTTAGTGATTTACACGCTCGAAATTTAAGTTTATTTAAAAAAAGATTAAAAGAAAGTGGATTTGAAGAAGATAATTCAAATCACATTTTAGTTTCCTTAGGTGATTTATTTGATCGAGGAGATGATTCTTATAATATTTTATTATTTATAAATTCTTATTTAAAAAATAATCGCGCAATTGTTTTATGGGGAAATCATGAAACGATGTTAGCTTCTTTTTTATATTCATCCTTTAAAAATTTTTCTTCAGTTTTATTTTCAAACGGCATTATTAATACAATTGATTCATTTTTAAGAGGTATTTTAAAGGATGAATATGAAAAAACTTTTAAAAACGATTCTTCTTTAGCTCAATCATATAAATTATTTTATAAAACTGGAATATTAATAAATAATGAGAAATTATATACATTATTAATGGAAATCAGACATAATAAAGAATTAATTTATTATTTTAATCATTTATTACCATATTATGTAATAAATGATAAATTTTTAATTTGCCATAGTGGATTAACTTTAAAAAAGGATTATAAAGAATATAGTGATGAATGGAATAGATTTGATTTTAATGTAGAAGATTACATTAATAAAACAATGATAGAAAAAGAAGTTTGGGGATTAATTATTCCAATATTTAATTTAAAAAAAGACGATAATATTCCTTTTAATAAATTTAATTATGAAAAGGTTATTCACGGACATTTAAATGTCCACCATTTTAATAGTGATGATCCATTTAATATTTATTTTGGGAAGGACAACATTGATTTAGATTCGCCTTATTACATAAATATATTAGTTATAAATGAAGATAATTCTTTTTATTTTAATGAATTTAAAGACAAAAAGAAGATTAAGGAATATAGTGAAAAATATAGAGATGCATATAATTATCGAATGGTAAAAGAAAAGCTTTATAATGCTAAAGGTGTGATTTATAAAAATAAAAGATATAACATTGATTCTATTGGACGTTTTTCAAAAAATGTGAAAACAAAAGAATATTTCTTTTCTCTTGGTTTATATAATCCCGTTGATAATGAATATCTTGAAGATATAAGTTCTTTAAAATGCGAAATCATTGAATATAAAGCATATTAGTTAAATATTAGTATATTATTAGTCGTTTAAAAGTTATACTTTTATTCAAAAAAACTAACTAATAACTAACTAGGAATAATAAAAACAAAGCATATTTATATTAAAAATGATTTAACTTTGATATAAATTAATTTAATAAATCTAGAAGAAAATATAATGAAATTTGTTGTAGTTGGAGGAGTGGCAAGCGGAGCTTCTTTTGCTACTAGATTAAGAAGATTGAACGAGGATGTTGAAATAATAATTTATGAAAATCAAATTATGTTTCTTATGCAAATTGTGGTTTGCCTTATTTTTTATCAGATATTATTAAAACAAAAGAAGAATTAACATTAGAATCTCCATTATCATTTAAAGAAAAATTTAATATTGATGTAAGAAGTAAGGAAGGATTTAATGAAGGACATATTGATGGTTTTATTAATATCCCTTTGGATAAAATAAGAGAAAATATTAATAAAATAGATAAAAATAAAATTATTATCTTGAACTGTTTAAGTGCAATAAGAAGTTATAATGCTGCAAGAATTTTATTTCAAAAAGGATTTGATTGCTATCATTTATCCGGCGGATATCGAATTTATAAATTATATGAACCATATTTAAAATAAAATTTATAAGAGACAAAATTTAAAAATATGAAGATCTAAAAGAAACAATTTTCATATTTTATATTTATTTTTTCTTATAATTTAAAATTTTTTATGAAAAAAATATTAAATCGATTCATAATAATTAAATTTTTCAAGAAAAAGAATCTAAATTTTCAACATTTTAAATATACTTATTTCTGTCAGCATTTAGGAACTTTTTTACTTCCAAATGATCATGAATGCTTTTAAGATAAAGATATGAGAAACCTAAATGAGTTATTAAAATATGAAATCGGGGATTACCATTATCTATTTAAAGATTTTTTATTTGATTTAAAAATAAATTTAATGGGAGATGAATTAAACAACGATTATTATTATTTTTATTTTTTAGATGATAATAAAAATATTTATAAATCAAAATTATTAAGTTTTTCTTTAACTAAGTCCAATATTTCAGATATTTTAATAAAACTTTTTAATTATATTGAATTAACTAATTTAGGATTATTAGAAAAAATAAATGATTCTTTTTATAAAGGAGATATAACTAAAACTAAGAAAATAAAAATAAGTTTTACTAATGAAGATATCGAAAATGAAAAAAAGTTCAAAAAATATATTTCTTCTAGAAATTTAAAACGAATTTTAAGTAATAAAAATATAGATTTAAACAAAATAAAAGAAGAAGAAAAAGATAATAAATTTAAAAAAATAAATATTAAAAAGAACGATGTAATTGAGAGTTTAAGATTTATTCTTCCTATTAAAAAAGAGTCAATAAAAGAATTATTAAAATTAAATAAGTGTTTGAAAGTGATTTTGCATATTAATTAGCCTTTAATTCAAAAATTAATGTTAAAATTAAACAAATGAATGACGGATTAAAGAGATTAAATATTATTGAAAATATCAATCTTGCTAATTATAAAAGCGAAATCCCTTTTATAAATTTTAAAAACGAAGATAATTTAAAAGGCATAATACCATTTTTTAAATATGAAAATGCCTTAACTGCTATTATTATTCCTGGCGGAGGATTTGATTTTTGTAATTTTTTAGGTGAAGGTATATTTATAGCTAAAGAATTTAGTAAACATATGATGAACGCAATTGTTTTAGTTTACGGAGTAAAAGAAAAAGCGCAATATCCATATCCTATTAAAGATTTAGTTAAAGCAATTAATTTTTTAAATGAATATTATTCAATATTAAATATAAATCCCAATAACTATTTTTTAGTCGGCTTTTCAGCTGGAGCACATTTAGCAATTTCTTATGCAAGAGATGACATCGGATATAAAAAATATGGTATCGAAAATAATGCAAAAGCTCTGATTCTTTCATATCCTCTGGTGAGTTTAAAAAATGAAATAACTCATATTGGGAGTAAAAATAATATATTAAATGTTTATAAAAACAATAAATCAAAAGAAGCACTATATTCGCATGAATTTCATATTTCTAAAAATTTTCCTCCAACATTCATTCGGTCTTTTAAAAACGATTCTTTGGTTAATATCAAAAATTCCCTATTATTAAAAGAAAAATTAGATTTATTTAATGTCAAAAATGAATTTATAACCTATGAAGGAGATTTGCATGGTGTTGGATTAGGAAAATTTACTTCCGCAGAAGGACGGGTTGATAAAGCAATTCAATTTATCAAAGGATTAGATTAAAAATAAATCAATAAATGTCGAATAGAGGTGATTTTAACTTATGAAAATTTTAATTTTAAAGGGAAGTCCACATAAAAACGGAACAACTAACACTATAGTTAATGAATTTATAAAAGGCGCAAAAGCAAATAAAAATAATATTATCGAAGAAATCGATGTTGCTCATGCATCTATTCATCCTTGTAAAGGATGCGATAATTGTATGATGAATGGACCATGCATTCAAAAAGATGATGGGGAAATGATTTTAAAAAAGATTTTAGAATCGAATTTAGTAGTTTTTGTAACGCCTGTATATTATTTTGGATTTAGTGCTCAATTAAAAACATTAATAGATCGTTTTTATTCTAAAAATATGAAAATTACTTCGAAACATTTGAAAGTAATTTATATAGCTGCTTCTTGGAATAATGATTCAAAAGTTATGATGGCGATAAGTGAGCATATGGATATTTTGTCTTCATATTTAGAAATGGAAGAAGTTGGTAGAATTCTTGCAAAAGGAGCCGGATCTCCTTCAATGATAAATGAAAAATATTTATTCGAAGCTTATAAATTAGGGAAATCATTATAAATATTAATTATGAATAGTAACATTTTATGTTTAATCGACTCTTTTAAAGGGAGCATAACTTCAAAAGATATCTCAATATTTTTAAATGAATTTATACCGAATTTAACTTATTTTCCTATATCAGATGGTGGAGAAAATTTTTTAGATTCGATTAAATTCATTTATAAATATAAGTATGGTTATGATTTAAAAGAGGTTATTTTAAAAAATATATCTTTTCTAGATAACCAAAATAAAAAAATTAATATAAAAATATTAATAAACGAAAAAGAAAAAGTAGCATATTTAGAATCTTCTTTAATAATTGGATTAGATTTAATTGATGATTTAAATAATCCTAGTATTTTTAAAAGAACTTCTAAAGGACTAGGAGAGTTCTTTTAAAAATAAATTCGTTAAATATAAGAAAAATTTATATAGGTTTAGGTGGAAGCGCTCTAAGCGAAATGGGCTTAGGATTATTGAAAGTTTTAGGTGTTAAATTTTTTAGTAAAGAAAATATCGATATTACTAAAAATATTAATTTTTTAATAGATTTAGAAAAATATAAAGTAAATTCATTATCTTTTAGAAAACTTTTAAAGTTAAATTATGAAATAATTTTGATTAATGATGTCTCTAATCCGTTAACTGGTCAAAATGGTGCTAATTTTATATACGCCCCTCAAAAAGGGGCTTCAATTAATGATTTAAGTAAACTAGATGATTTATTTAGAAAGTTTAAAGCTTTAATAAATAATGATTTTACTTTTTATTTAAAAGATGATGAAGTTGGAGATGGATCTGCTGGAGGATTAGGCTTTATTTTTAAACATGTTTTAAATGCTAGATATATTCAAGGGATTGATTATTTTTTATCATTGATTGATTTTAAAAACATAGCTAATAAGTATGATTTTATAATTACTGGTGAAGGATCGTTAGATAATCAATCTTTTAATAAAAAAGTAGTTGGTGGAATATTAGATTCTTTGGATGAATCTTTTAAAAACAAAATTATCATTATTACCGGTATTAACAATTTAGATTTAAATTCAATTAATAAAAAATATAAGGAAAAAATATATAAAATTTATTCTTTATATCCAAATTTTGCTAAAAACAAAAAAGAGTCAATTTCAAATCCTAAAAAATATTTAAAAAAATTAATAATAGAGTTAGATAAAGACGTAAATATTTAAATAATTAAAGATAGTGTGGTAATTTTAAATAATGATTTTATATAATTAATAAGTATGAAAATTGGTGTAATTTTAGCAACAGAAGAAGAATTCTCTTCCTTTGGTAATGAATATAATAACGATTGTGAGATTAAAAAAATTTTAGAATTTCCTTTTGAAGTCATTAACTTTAAGTATTTAAATCATGATATTTATGCTATTTTTACTAAAATTGGTTTGATAAATGCTGCTTTAGCAGCTCAGTTATTAATTGATAAATATAATATCTCATTGATTCTAAATGTTGGAGCTTGTGGGGGCTTAAGATCCGATATTCAAAAAAATGAAATATTTTTAGTAGAGAATACGATTTATTATGATTTTGATCTTTCTTTAATTGATAATGTAAAAAAAGGTCAATATCCAGGTTTTAAAGATGAATTTATACCATTAAGCAAGAAGTATGTTGATCTTTTAAGTAAGAAATTAAATCTTAAAAAAGTTAATTGCGCCTGTGGAGATAAATTTATTTCCGATAAAGATTTAGTTAATCATTTAATTAATGATTTTAATTGCTCAATTTGTGATATGGAAGTAGTTAGTGAAACTCTTTGTTCCTATAAAAATGACATCGATATTATTTCTATTAAAATAGTAAGTGATAATGCTTCGGCAAGTGAATATGAAAGCAATGCATTATCTTCAAACGAAAAATTAATGAAAGAAACACGAAAAATATTTGAAATTATAGTTTGATTATTTAACTAAAAATATCATAAATATATACTAATTATTTACTAAATTTATTTAAAATATAAATATTTGCTTCATTTAAAGTGTCTTTATCCGACTGATAAGTTAATGCTTCATATGCATTTAAAAAAGATAGCCATTCAAAAGAAAATACTTCGTCATCGTGTTTATCAATTGGATCATTTTTTGAAAGGACTTCAGCAATAAAAAATATTACGTCTTTGATGGTGTTTTCTTTAGGAGAATAAGTAATTATTTTTTTAAATCCAGTATCTATTTTTACTTCGAGGCCAGTTTCTTCGTTTATTTCTCGATATGCCGTTTCTTCCTCAGTTTCATTCTTTTCGACATGGCCTTTGCACAAAGAAAGATGACCAAGTCTCATATGTAAAATTAAATATTTAATTTCATTATTTTCAATTTTATATATTACAGCACCACAACTTTTTTCTTTTTTCATAATTTTTTTACCTAAAATTTGGATTTTTTTGTTAAAAATATTGATTTAATCCGAATATTATTTTATCATATCAACGTCATTTTTAAACGAATGATGCCTGCACTAAGGCATCTATTTTTTTTAAAAGGGGGAGATAAATGGTTGATGTAAACCTTATAAAAGAAGGAATTAAAAAGAAATTAGAAGATATTTCTTATTCACTTTATTCAATTAAATCATTCAATGATAAAAGTGGGAGCGTGTTAGAAATTATTGTTGATCGCGATGAGAACATCGATTTAGATGACATTGTTGAAGTTTCAAATTACTTGTCTGAATATTTGGATGAGGTAATTACGGACGATAATCCTTATACACTCGACGTTTCTTCTTTAGGAGCAGAAAAACCTATTGATTTAGAAAAACTTGATAAATATCAAGGTAAATACGTTAATTTACATCTCTCTCATCCTTATAAAGGCGAAAATATTATTGAAGGAGATTTAAAGGAAGTTACAAGCGATTATGTTGTTTTAACTTATAGAATAAAAACAAGAATAGTTGAAGCAAAAATTGAACGTAAAGATATTGATAAAGCACGTTTAGCTATTAAATTTTAGGAGAAAATTATGAATAAAAAAGTATTTTTAGAAGCCGTAACAGAACTAGGCAATGAAAAAAGACTCTCAAAAGAAATTATTAAAAAATCTATTGAAGACGCATTTCAACTTTCTTTAAACAAGAAATTTGAGGATGAATATAAACTAGATTTAAGAGCATCTAAACTAAGAAAAACTGATAAAAGTAAAAGCGAAGAAAAACTTGAAGCTGCTCACATTAGGGTCGAAGTTGATTTAGATAAAGCAAAAATTAATATTTTTCATGAATTTAATGTAATGAATGATGAAGATATTACAGATGATTTTGTTCAAATTTCGCTTGAAGAAGCTCAAAAAAGAAATCCTAGATTAAAAGTAGGAGATGTTTATAGCGAAGAAATCGATTTTGATAGTTTAACTAAAAAAGATGTTGATAGATTTGTTTCTAATTTCAAACAAAGTATTTCTAAAGCCGAAAAGGATGCTTTACTTGAAGAATTTAAAGATAAAATTGGAACTATTGTAACTGGCATTGTTGAAAAATTTGATAATAATAGTTGCTTAGTTAATTTAGATGGAACATCAGTTGTTTTATATAGAAGAAATTTAATCGTAGATGAAAAATTTAAAAATGGTGATCCAATTAAGGTTTTCGTTTTAGGAATCAAAAAAGATGATAAAAAATCAGCTTTAATTAATGTTTCAAGAAGTTGCCCTGAATTTTTAAGAAAAATATTTGAAAATGAGGTTAATGAAATTGGTGATGGCACTGTCAAAATAATTGATATTGCTACCCCCCCCCCCCCCCCCCCCCCCCCC
>CALVMY010000027.1 GCA_944349405.1 uncultured Bacilli bacterium
TTTTAAACGTTTTATCGTCATATTTGAAAGGCTGATAAAAATTGAACTGTCTTATGGTAAAATAAGGCATAAAATATCTCCTGAACAAAGATATTTTAGGCTATTTTAAGGGTTTTTTATCAAAAAATCCTTTTTTTATAAAAAGAAAAGAGCCGTTAAGAATTTTTATTTCTTAACAGCCCCTTTTATTAACTAAATATTTAAATTATTTCACAAGAATTTTATTTAAAGCTTTAAAAAATTCTTCTTTATCAACAATATCTAACCCACCTAAAATTAAAGCTTCATTATATAAAAGAGTAGCGTAATCTTTAATTTCTTCTTCGCTATTTAAAGAAGAGATTTTTTTAAATATTTCATGATCAGGATTAATTTCTAAAACTTTTTCGGTATTGATTTTATTTTCGTTTCCTTCAATATTATTGAGGATTTTCTCCATATTTAATGACAATCCTTCTTTTGAAATTAAGGCAACTGGAGAATCGACTAATTTAGTTGAGAATTTAACTTCACTAACCTTTTCTTTTAAGGCTTCTTTTAATTCGTCTAATTCTTTTTTATGATTAGCATTTAATTCTTCAAGTTTATTTTTTTCTTCTTCACTTAAATCTTCTTCATTAAATTCAGAAACATTTTTAAATTCATGTTTATCATATTCTTTTAAAGTTCTTAAAGTGAATTCATCAACTGTTTTATCACAGAATAATACATCGATTCCGTCTTTTTTAAATCTTTCAATTTCAGGAAGTAGTTTAATTTCATCAATACTTGAAGCACAGGCAAAATAAATATTTTTTTGATTTTCCTTCATTTCATCAACATATGTTTTTAAATCAATGTAATCATCATTATGATTAAGTGATTTAAAAACGATTACATCTTTTAATAAATCATTTTTACTTCCATAAGATTCATATATACCATATTTAAGATTTACTCCAAATAAATCGTATATTTTCTTAAATTTTTCATTATCATTTTCTTTTAAATCTTTCAAAGAAGAGATAAGTTTATTTTCGATATTATTTCTTATTTTAATAATATTTTTATTTTCTTGGAGCATCTCTCTAGAAATATTTAAATTTAAATCGCTTGAATCAACAACACCTTCTAAAAAATAAAGATAATGAGGTAATAAATCTTTGCATTTATCCATGATAAATACGTTTTTTGCATATAAATTTAATCCAGCCTCATCACGGTTATAAACTTCATTTCTTAAATGAGAAGGAATAAAAATTAATCCTTGATACGATACCATTCCTTCAACATTTAAAAATAAAGAATATAAAGGATCCAAATAATCATGGAAATTATTTTTATAAAATTCGTTTAATTCTTCATCTTTTACATCTTTTTTATTCTTTTTCCATAAAGGAATCATTGAATTGAGTTGCTTTGTTTCAACTTTTTCTTCATATTCATTTTCAATATCTTTACCGTCTTTATCTTTTTTATTAACTCTTTCAATTTGGTTCATCTTAATTGGATATCTTACATAATTGGAATATTTTTCAACAAGATAAGAAATCGTATAAAAATCAAGGAAAGAATCATATTTTTCCTCTTCATCATCGTCTTTTAAATATAAAGTTATTGATGTTCCAATATCCTCTTTAGAAATTTCTTCAATTGAATAAGTTTCACTTCCATCGCTTTCAAAACGATAACCTTGGCTTGAATGAGTTGATTTTGTTTCAATTACGATTTTTTTAGCAACCATAAATGCACTATAAAATCCAACTCCAAATTGACCAATGATATCGATATTTTCGTTATCTTTTGCTTCTTTTAATTTTTGAACAAATTCTTTAGAACCACTTCTTGCAATAGTACCAATATTATTAATTAGTTCTTCTTTATCCATGCCGATACCATCATCTTTAATGGTCAAACTCTTTTCATCTTTATTAGGAATAATCCAAATTTCTGGTTTTTCTATTAATGGAATTTTTCCATCGCTATTTAATGCTTCAAATCTTCTTTTATCAATAGCATCACTTGCGTTAGAAATTAACTCTCTAAGAAATACTTCTTTATTACTGTAAATAGAATTTATCATTAAATCTAAAAGTTCTTTTGATTCTGCTTGGAATTTTATTTCTTCTTTTGCCATTTTCATTCTCCTCCTAGCAACAATAATTATTTTAATACATTTTTTAGCACTTGCAAGTATAAAGTGCTAAAAAAATATAAAACTTATTTTATACTAAAAATATACTAATTTTATCCTTATTTAATTATATTTATGACTTTTTTAAACTAATTTGAAAGATTTGTTAATATTTTAAGGTTTTTTTATTATAATAATTAGGAGGTAAAAAATATGCGTAGAATAAATGAAGTCGAACAATTAATAAAAGAAAAATTAAATGTAGAAGAGATTGATAAAAGCTCAACACTTGCCACTTATGGTCTTGATTCACTTGATGTTGTTGAATTTATTTTAGAATTAGAAGAAAAATTTTCCATCTCTTTCGAAGCTGAAGATACTAAAGATATTAAAACTATCGGAGATTTATTAAATTTAGTTGATAAAAAATTATCATAAAATATAAAAAAAATTATTGTTTTTTCTTAAGCGCTTTGATATATTATTAAAGCACTTGAAAAATGCTAACTTAGCTCAATGGTAGAGCAATCGGCTGTTAACCGATCGGTTGTAGGTTCGAGTCCTATAGTTAGCGCCAGTGGCCTATTGGAGAAGTGGCTTAACTCACATGCCTTTCACGCATGC
>CALVMY010000028.1 GCA_944349405.1 uncultured Bacilli bacterium
TTTCTAACTATAAATGGTGGCAAATGAGAATTAATCGATCTTCTTTTCTTTTTGATCGTATTAAATTAAATCATTTTAGAGGTTTTAAAGAAGTCTATGCGATTCCTTTTAGAAGCAAAAATCCAAAAAAAGGTATATTTTTTGAAGGACCTGGCATTAATTTTATCAATATTATTAAAGAAAATAACAATTTAATTGCTTCTGGCTTAGGAAATTATTCTCAAAAAATACGTGATTTTATTATCGAAAGTGGTCTTCCTTATATTAGAACATTAATTCCAACATTATTTGATGAAATAAATGAAGAAAGAAAAGTTTTGCCTTCTTATATTGAAGAAAATACTTATTTTTATTTAGGAAATCACGATAATACGCCGCTAAAAGCTAAATTAGATGAACTCGATGAAGAAAATAAAAATAAATTATTAAGTTTAATCAAGGATGAATGTGAAAACTTAAATGTCTCCTATTTAGGCAAAGCTCACTCAAATTATGATATTGCTTATAAAATAATTGAACTAATTTTTGCTTCTAAAGCCGAGCATGTTTCTTTTACTTTCCAGGATTTACTTTTTAAAGGAAAAGAATCTAGAATGAATCGTCCTTCAACTCTTCAAGATGAAAATTGGTCATACAGATTTTTATCTTTCGAGTTTAATAATGATTTAAAAAATAAAATTTTTTCATTAAATAAGAAATATAATCGTTTTAACATTAAAAATGATAAAAATTAATGCTAAAAAATGAAAAAACGATAAATAAGGAATTTTCTATATTAATAATTAATTATATTAAAATATCGATAACCATCGATATTTTTTTAATTTTATGTAAATTTTAAGATTTTTTTGTTTAAATTTTTAATATTTTTTACTATTTTTTCAAATTGAATTGATTATTAGCATAAAATTATTCTTTGACAGCACTAAAATTTGAAATTATAATGAAAGCGCTTACACAAAATAGAAGCAAATTTTATTTATGAAACTAAGAGAGAGTGGTATTTTATTACATATATCTTCTTTGCCTTCAAAATATGGCATTGGAAGTTTAGGAAAAGAAGCTTATGAGTTTGTAGATTTCTTAAAAGAGGCAGGATGTAATATTTGGCAAATATTACCATTAAATGTTACTTCCTATGGCGATTCACCTTATCAATCACCTTCAAATTATGGCTTAAATTATTACTTTATTGATTTAGAAACTTTGATTAATAAGAAATTATTAAAAAAAGAAGAAGTTGAATCAATAAAATGGGGAAATAATGATGAAAGGGTTGATTATGGAATTTTGTTTAATAATCGCTTAAAAGTCTTAAGAAAGGCGTTTAATAGATTCGATAAAACTAGTTCTGAGTTTAAAGAATTTATATTAAATAATCCTTGTTATAAAGACTTTGCCCTATTTATGGTTTTAAAAGATATAAACTTTTTAAAACCTCGGTATCAGCGGGATAAAAAATATAAAACATATTCCCTTGAATTAGAAAAAGAATTAATTCAATCGAATAAAGAAGATATCTTGTTTTATATTTGGACTCAATATGAATTCTTAAATGAATATAATTCATTAAAAGAATATGCTCATAAAAATAAAGTAAAAATTATGGGTGATTTACCAATTTATGTAGCATTTGATTCATTAGAGGTTTGGAAATATCCTTCTTTATTTGAACTTGATAGTAATCATTATCCTGTAAATGTTGCAGGATGCCCACCTGATATGTTTAGTGAAGATGGTCAATTATGGGGAAACCCTTTATACAATTGGGAATATCATAAAGCAACTAATTATAAATGGCGGAATGAAAGAATTAACAATTCATTAAAGTTCTTTGACTATTTACGTATTGATCACTTTAGAGGATTTAGTGGTTATTACTCAATTCCATTTAAAGATACAACTGCTCGAAATGGAAAATGGGTAAAAGGTCCAGGTTTTGATTTATTTAAAGATAAACTAGATTATCCAATCATCGCTGAAGATTTAGGAATGATAGATGATGATTTCTTAAATTTCTTTAATAAATGTGGTTATCCAGGAATGAAAATCGTTACTCAATGTTTTGATGATAAAGATATTAAAAATATCCGGAGACCATCAAATTATACCTATAACTATTTCTCTTATAGTGGTACACATGATTCAAAAACAACTCGTCAATTTGTCGATGATTTATCTAAAGAAGAAAAGAAGTTGTTCTTAGAAATATTAGAGGATGAATGTAAGAAGTTTAGAATTCCATTTGTTAAAGATTTAGATAATAAAGAATTAACATTAAAGATTTGTGAACTTAACTTAGCATCTCAATCAAAAGCAGCAATTTTACCTCTCCAAGACTTATTTGCAATTGGAAAAGAAGGAAGAATGAATTTCCCTTCCACCCTTGGCTCATCAAATTGGAGTTGGAGAATTACAAAAAAACTCTTTGATAAAAATAAAAAAGTCATTGCTTCCATGCTCTTAAGATGGAACGATAATTATCAAAGAGAAAATGATTAATTAAGATTATTAAACTCTTAATGAGTTAATAATATAAAAAAGTAAATAATTTACATTCATATTTAAGGAGGAATTAAAAATAATATGAAAAAATCAAAATTATTTAGTGTTCTTGCAGTTTGTGGAATAGCACTTGCTGGTGTTGTCTCTTGTCAAGACCAAGGTGGAGATAATCCAGAAGCTCCATTAAGTTTAACTGTTTGGGCACCACTTGAACACCAAGATCTTTATCAAGATTTTATTACTCAATTCAAAGAAGCTCATCCAGAATATGCTGATGCAACATTTGAATTAGGTGCATGTTCAGAAGCTGATGCTTATGCTCAAGTTTCTAAAGACCCAACAACAGCTGCAGATGTTTATTCATTTGCTAATGACCAACTTTACAACTTAATTAATGTCGGTGGTTTAACAAGAGTCGGTGGCGAATATGAAACATTCGTTAAAGAAAATAACTCAGAAGGTATGATTACTGCTGCTTCAAATGAAGCTGGCGAACTTTATGCTTACCCAATTTCAGCAGATAACGGCTATTATTTAACTTACGACACAAGTGTTGTTACAGAATATGATGAAAATACAACATTCTTTGATGTCGCTGCTCAATGTTTTGCTGCTGGCAAAAAATTCGTTGTTCCAATGGGCGATGCTTGGTATGGATACGGATTCTTCTCAGGATTTGGTGCAACATATGAAGTTACATATACTGAAGGAAAGGAAACAGCAATCGAATGTGATTATAACGGTGCTGCTGGATTAAAAGCTGGTGGATTCATGGTTGATTTTGCTGGTACAGATGGTTTCCAATATGTTGATGGCGGTAACTCAGGTGACCAATCACTCGTTTTAAATAACTACATTGGATCACACGCAGATGAAATCGGTGCATTCGTTGGTGGTACATGGTTATATCAAGATGCTGCAGGTGTCTGGGGCGAAGATAATACTGCTTGTAATTATCTCCCACTTATGGAAGAAGGCGATACTTCAACCAGAATGAGATCTTTTATCGGTGGCAAAATGGTTGGTGTTAATCCAAACGCTGATAATTTAGTTCTTGCTCATGACTTTGCTGAATTTATTTCTGATACAGATTGTCAATTACAAAGATTTGAAGCTTTAGGTATGGGCCCATCTAATCTTACAGCTTTAGAAAATGAAGACGTTGCTTCTAATAAAGCATTAGTCGGATTAAATGCTCAAGTTGCTAAAGCTGGTGATCCACAACTTAATGTTCCTTCAACATTCTGGACAGCAGTTCAAAACTTTGGTACAGCAGTTGGTTATCAAAAAACAGTTAATCATGATAATTTACAAGGTGAATTAGATAAACTCGTTGAAGATATCACTACAATTGCTTAATTAGGATTTAAAACTTCCCAGTTTTTAACTGGGAAGTTTAATTTTATAAATTAACGGGGGGATATTTATATATGAGCAATATTTCATATTTAGGCTTTTCCAAACCTCGTAGGGCATTATATATAACTCGTGACTGGTTTAGAAACCTTCCGGCTAAATTTAAAGTATTCTTTAAAAATTTGCCTGCTACGATTTGGAAATATATTAAAAAAATCCTTAACCCTTTTTTAACTTTATGGGAAGCTTTAGTTTATGGAGATTGGAAAACTAGACTTTCTTTTATTTTTATGGGTTTTGGATTAATCTCAAGAAAACAATTTGTTAGAGGTTTTTTATATTTAGCTTTTGAAATAATTTTCTGTCTATTTATTGGTTTCTGGGGATGGAAGTACTTATCACTTTTTGGAACCTTAGGTACAATAGAATCTCAGGAAATTTGGGATGCTTCTCAAGGAATCTATGTTACAGTTCAAGGTGATAACTCACTTTTAATTTTACTTTATGGAACAGTCTGTTTATTAGTAATTTTAGGTTTCTTTGTAACTTACGTTTCAAGTATTAAACAATCTTATAATTTACAACAAGTTTGTAATGTTAATGGAAAAATTGTAACTTTCAAAGATGATCTTAAAGGTTTAGGTAATAGATCCTATTATAAGACATTAATGAGTTTACCATTACTTGGTATTATTGTATTTACAATTGTTCCGTTAATATTCATGATTTTTATCGCATTTACAAATTACGATAAATCAAATATGCCACCTGAAAATTTATTTACATGGGTTGGTCTTGAAAACTTTGATATTTTACTTGGTGGTGGATCAATTGGTCAAAATGCAAAGTTTGCTTATACTTTCCAAGATGCATTACTTTGGACATTAATTTGGGCATTCTTTGCTACATTCACTAACTTTTTCTTAGGAATGGTTGTTGCTTTATTAATCAACAAAAAAGGAATTAGATTAAAGAAATTATGGAGAACTATCTTAATTACTACAATCGCTGTTCCTCAATTCGTTTCATTACT
>CALVMY010000029.1 GCA_944349405.1 uncultured Bacilli bacterium
TTATGGAAAATTCTTTTAAAGATAAAAAAGAGATTAAATCCGATGAATTAAAGATTAAAAATTTTGATGCTTTAATTTGTTTAATTCTTGCAACTGTTAAAAGTGAAGATGAGTCTTCTTTTTATGAAATTGAAGAATTATTGCCAAAGCAAATCAAAAATAACGATTTTATTATTCCAAATTTTGCATATCGAAGAAAAGACGACAAGGAGGAGAAATAGTTTATGTTTGAAGAAAAATATAACGAACTTACTTATTCAGAAAAAAATACCTTTGGAAGTATCGTTAATAAATTACTTTTAAAGGGATTCATAGTTAGAGATGTTTTTGATACTAAAGAAAAAATTGTCAAAATTTCTCCTGAATATCGTTTTATTGAAAGAAGATACGATTTAATTAATGACTATTTATCTTTTTCTTCTTGGCGTATTGAAATCGATAAAATTCTTGGAGTCGTTTCTTTATATAACGATAGCGATGAAAACCGTATCCGTCTTGATAGAGAGACTTCCTTAGTTTTGTTTGTTTTAAGACAAATTTATGAAAACGAAAGAAATCAAACCTCTTTAAGTGGAGAAAGTATTTATATTACCACTCCAATTTTAATTCGAACAATGTTGGAACATGGTATTTTAATGCCTGGTAAAAAATTAACTGGGAGAAATATCGCTAAAAGTTTAAGATTTTTAGCAAATCACAATATTATTAGTAAAGTTAGTGGAAATTATGATGAAGGCAATGTTGCTTTTTATATTTTACCTTCAATAGTTTACGCTCTTGATAATGAAAAAATTGCTGCTATGTCGCAAGCTTTAGATAATTTAAATAAAAAAGATGAGGAGGTAATTAAAGATGAAGTTATTGACTAAGATCAAACTTATCAATTGGCATTATTTTTGGAATGAAACAATTGATATTAAACCTATCGTCTTTTTAACAGGTTTAAATGGTAGTGGTAAATCAACTTTAGTTGATGCTTTTGAAGTTGTTTTACTTGGAGATACAACTGGAAGAAGTTTTAATAAAGCTGCTTTAGAAAAAAGCTCTCGTACTTTAAAAGGATATCTTAGAGGCGAAATGGGCGATGATATTGAAGGCGGATTTAAATATTTAAGAAATGGACGTTTTACTTC
The DNA here is from genome assembly GCA_944349405.1 of uncultured Bacilli bacterium. Taxonomy (GTDB): domain Bacteria; phylum Bacillota_I; class Bacilli_A; order RFN20; family CAG-826; genus Onthovivens. Next base: position 1,134 of record CALVMY010000029.1, read on the forward strand.
ATATATCGCTTTAGAATTCCATGATGATTTAGAAAATGAAAATTTTGTTTTAGGAATTGTTTTTGATAGTTTTGATGATGGGGGAGAAGAACACCGTTTCTTTTATTTAAATGATAAAATTCCTGAAAACGAATTTATTGAAAATAATATTCCGCTTGATTATAAATCTTTAGCCGGATTCTTTAATATAAATTATAAAGATAAATATCGCTTTTTTGATTCAAACAAGCAATATCAAGAATTTTTAAAGAAAAAACTTGGTGGATTAAAAGATAAATATTTCTCCCTATTAAAAAAAGCAACGTCTTTTACTCCAATTACTGATATTACAACATTTATTACTGAATATGTTTGTGATCCTCAACAAAATTTAGATCTTTCAATTTTGCAAAACAATATTACTCAATATCAAAAATTACAAATTGAAAGTGAAAATTTAAAGAAACGTATTGATAAGTTAAGCGAGATTAAATCGAGCTATGATATTTATAAAACTCAAGAAAAAGATTTTATTTTAACTAGATATTTAATCGAAAGATGTGAACTTTTTAATGATGAAGAAAAATTAAAAGCATTTAAAAATGAAGTAGTTGATTCTGAAAAAAGAATTAAAGAAATCGATTCTGAACTTGATGAATTTCAATCTACTTTAGAAGAATTAGAAAAAAGAAAAGTTCATATTATTCAAGATAAAATGAATAACGATGTTGCTAAAATCACTGAAGATTTATATGAACAAAAGAAATCAGTCAATCAAAAAATTGCTGAAATAAATGAAGAAATTTCTTCAGTTAAAAATGATTTAAATGATTATATTGATAAATTTAGTAACGAAGCTAATAAATTATTAATTGATTTAAATGAAGTTGATAAAGATATTATTGATGAAGATAAAGAAGATGATATAGTAAAAATCTTATTATCTTCTAATAAAGTCATTGAAGTTTCTTCTTCTTTAAAAGAAAAAGTTGAAGAAAATATTATTCAAATTAACAAAGAAGATTTAAATTTATTTAAAGACACTTTAAAAGAATTTAAAAATAATGTCTCTACACTTGCTATTTCTTTAGCAAGAACCACTTTAAATTTAGAAAAAAGAATTGCTTCTTTAAAAGAAGAAGAAGCATCGATTAAAAAAGGAACTAAACCATTTAATTCCCGTTTAGTTTATATTAGAGATCGTTTAAAGGACGAATTAAAAATTAAATTTAATAAAGAAATTGACGTTGAATTATATTGCGATTTAATCGATATTCAAGATAAATCTTGGTCAAATGCAATCGAAGGATATTTATCTTCTCAAAAATTTAATATTTTCGTTGCTCCAAAATATTATTTAGAAGCTTATAAAATTTTAAAAAGATTACTCGAAGAGTTCAGTTTTTATGGAACCGCTTTAATCGATCAAGAAAAAATTATTGAAAGAGATTATCAAATGGAAGATGGCTCTTTAGCAGAAGAAATTTTAACTGATCATAAAGGTGCTAGAGCATATACAAATTTTTTAATCGGTAGATTGCATAAAAGTGAAGACATTGAAGAAGCTAGAGAAAGTGGAAACGGCATTACAAGAGAATGCGATTTATATCGTAATTTCACAATTTCTCGAATCAATCCAAGACTCTATCAAGAAGCTTATATTGGAAGAAATTTAGATGAACGTTTTTTAGAAGATAAAGCACGTCAATTAAAAGCTAATATGATTAATTTATCTTCTTATAAAAAACTTTCGTCTTTAATTACAGAAGCTAATAATTTAGAACTTATTTCTAATGGCGAAATAGAACATTTATTATCTTCTTTAGCTAGAGGAAACGAACTTAAGGGATATGAAAATAGCCTTTCTTATATTGAAAATGAATTAAAAGAACATGATACAGCCCTACTTTCTTCTTTAGATAAGAGATTAGAAGATGTTAACGAAGATATAAAAGATGTTACTAAGCAAAGAGAAAGTCTTATCTTAGAAAAAGGTAATTTAATTAAACAAGTTGACTCATTGAAAAATGATAAAATCAAAGAAGTTGAAGAGTTAATTGACTCTAGAAAGAATAATTTATCTCAAAATTATGATAAAGAATTAATTGAAAATAGTGGAAAACCATTATTTGATAGTAAACTTGAAGAAGGTAAAACCTATTATGAAATACTTTCTGAAGCTAATGGCTCTTTAACTAGATTCCAATATTTATTCAATAATTCTTTCTCCTCTTTATGTAAATTAAGAAGAGATTATGTCCATGAATATCACCTTTCTTATGATCCTGATAGTAAAGACAATAAATCTTTTGATGAAGAATTAGTTGAATTTAGAGATGTTAAACTTCCTGAATATAATGAGCAAATTCATGATGCTTATTTGAAAGCAACTCAACAATTTAAAGACGACTTCATCTTTAAATTAAGAGGCGCAATTGAAGATGTCGAAGATCAAATTGAAAATTTAAATGAAGCTTTAGAGCAATCTTCTTTTGGAAGAGATTCTTACAAATTCACTGTAAAACCATCTCAAGTATTTAAAAGATACTATGATATGCTTAAAGATGATATAATATTGGAAGGTGGAGAAGATGAATCCTTATTTTTAGAAAAATATAAGGATGTTATGGAAGATTTATTTAGACAAATCGTTGATGTAAATGATCCAAACAATTCATCTGAAGAATTATTAAATAATATAGTTAGATTTACCGATTATCGTTCTTATCTTGATTTTGACCTTATCGTATATAATAAAGATAGTGGAAAAGAAGAAAGATTATCTATAATGATCAAAAAGAAGAGTGGTGGTGAAACTCAAACACCATTCTATATTGCTGTTTTAGCTTCATTTGCTCAACTTTATCACGTTCATGAAGAAGGCGAAATTGCAAATACTTCGCGATTAATTATCTTCGATGAAGCATTCTCAAAAATGGATAGAGGAAGAATTAAAGAAGCAGTTAAATTATTAAGAAAATTCAATTTACAAGTTATTATCTCTTGTCCTACAGACAAAGTCGCTGATATTACAGAACTCGTTGATGAGACGCTCGTTGTATTACACCACAAAAATAATAGTTGTGTTCGTGTATTCTCAAAGATTTCCTAAAAATTATGTTCTAAAATAAATATTTTTACTTAATTAAAAGGAGGAAACTATGGGTAGAAATGTTGTTGCGATGATTTTAGCAGGTGGTAAAGGCACAAGGCTTCATGCTCTTACCAAAAAAATTGCTAAACCTGCCGTTTATTTTGGCGGCAAATATCGTATTATCGACTTTTCATTATCAAACGTAGCTAATTCATCAATCGATTCTGTCGGTGTTTTGACCCAATATGAATCTGTTGTTTTAAATAACTACATTGGTAATGGGTCAAAATGGGGCTTTGATGGTGTTGATTCAACCTGTGTTGCACTTGCTCCACGTCAAACTGAAACAGGTGCTAACTGGTATAAAGGAACCGCTGATGCTATTTATCAAAATATTGATTTTTTAGATGGCGAAGATCCTCAATACGTCCTCATTCTTTCTGGCGATCATATTTATAAAACAAGTTATGATCAAATGCTTCAATTACATGTTAAATCAAAAGCTGATTGTACAATCTCAGTTTTAGAAGTTGATATTAAAGAAGCATCAAGATTTGGTATTTTGGAGGTTGATAGTACCGATACTATTACTAAATTCGTTGAAAAACCAAAAGAACCAAAATCAAATTTAGCTTCAATGGGTGTTTATGTTTTCACTTATAAAGTTTTACGTCAAGCACTTGTTGAAGATGCCAAAGATGAAAAGAGTGAACACGATTTTGGTAAAAATATTATTCCAAAGATGCTTTCTCAAAATAAAAAATTAGTTGCTTATAGATTTAAAGGATATTGGAGAGATGTTGGAACATTGGATTCTTTACATCAAGCAAATATGGAACTTCTCCCTTCACAAAGAAGTGAAGAAACTATTAATTTTGATGAAACACCAAAAATTTATAGTGAAGATACTAACTCATTCCCAGAATATATTGGTGCAAAAGCAGTTGTAAAAGATTGTCTTATCAATCAAGGCGCAACTATTTTTGGAACATGTACTAAATCAGTTATTTCTAATGAAGTTATTATCGAAGAAGGTGCCACTGTTTCTAAATCAGTTTTAATGCCTGGGGTAGTTATTAAAAAAGGTGCATATGTTGAAAATGCAATTTTAGGTCCTAATACTGTTATTAAAGAAAAAGAAGTTATTAATAAAGATAGTGGGAAAATAGTCTTACTTGACTATGAAAGGAATTTACAATAATGAAAAACGTTGTAGCATTAGTTAATCTTCATAATTCACCTTCTTGTGGACTTTTAACTGAAAAAAGACCACTCGCTTCGACTACTGTTTTAGGAAGATATGCATTTATTGATTTTGCCTTATCAAATTTAACCAATAGTGGAATCGATGATATTGGAATTATGATTAAAGATCACTCAAGAAGTGTTATTAAACACATGAGAAGTGATAATACATATTTAAAAAATTCAAAAACTGGCTATTTAAATTACATGATTAATGAAGAGGGTATTCATAATCCTTTCTATAATACTGATTTAAATAATATTGCTCAAAATGACTATTTTTTATACGACCAAGATTGCAAATACGTTCTTATTTGCCCAGTTGGAATCGTTTATAAAGTAAATTATGCTGAAATAATTAGAGAACATATTAAATCTGGAAAATTATTCTCAGTTGTTTATTCAAAAGTTGATAACGCTGGAAAAGATTATTTTGGATTAAATAAAATTACAGTTAACGCTTTAGGAAATGTTCAAAAAATTGACCAAGTTGATCCTAAAGATAAAGAAGCCTTAATTGGTTTAAAAACTTATATCTGCAATAGTTCCGCTTTAAAAGGTGCTTTCCCACGTTTAAAAAATATTTCAAATGTCTTTACTCTTGATGATTTAATGCTTTATATCCAAAGATATAGTGATGTTGATATTCATGCTATCGAATTTAAAGGTCAAGTAAGTTATGTCAATTCTTTAAAGAAATATTATGATATCTCAATGAGATTTAAAAATCTTTTAATTAATGAAAATGGTGAAGATGTATTTACTAACGAATGGAAAATTTATACTCGTACTCATGATACAAGACCTGTCTATTACGGGGAAAATAGTAATGTAAAAGATTCTATAGTTGCTAATGGTTGTACAATCAACGGAACCGTTAAAAACTGTATCTTAGCTCGTAATGTTACGGTTGAAGAAGGAGCGGTTGTTGAAAATTCAATTATATTCTCTGATTCAGTTATTAAAAAAGGCGTTCATTTAAAAGGAGTTGTTGCCGATAAATTAACAACATTCGTTAATAAGAATGAAGTTATTGCTGAAAAAGATGAATTAATTTATATTCCTCAAGGAGAAACAATTTAATTTATGAATATTGTGATGGTTACTAGCGAATGTTTACCTTTTTCTAAAACTGGTGGACTAGGTGATGTCGCTTACTCTTTATCTAAAGAATTTGTTAAAAAGGGTCATAATGTATCCATTATTTCGCCTTTATATAAGAAGATAAATTTCGAAAAATTTAAGGCCAAACCAAAAAAACTTTATGAATATGATGTAAAGATGAACTGGAGAAAACCTTCTTGTGAAGTTTATCATCTTGTTCATGAAAAGATGGATTATTTCTTTATTAAAAATGATTATTATTTTAGTAGAGATGGTGGATTATATGGCTTTTACGATGATGGTGAAAGATTTGCCTATTTTGCTAATGCCGCCACACTTCTTTTAAAAGAATTACCATTTAAAGTAGATATCGTCCATGTCCATGATTGGCAAGGTGGAATGATTCCTTGTATTTTAAGAGTAAATTATTGGAACGATAAAGATTTAAAGAATATTAAAACCGTTTTAACTATTCATAACCCTCTTTTTAAAGGTTATTTAAATAGAGATAGTTTATATGATTTATACAATTTACCTACTTCATTATTCGATGATGGTTCAGTTAGATTAGAAAATCAAGTTTCTACTTTAAAAGCCGGTATTAAATTTGCTCATAAAATTACAACTGTCTCTCCAACTCATGCCTTTGAACTTACTACCGTTGAAGGCAGCAAAGGTTTATGGTATGACCTTGTTTTAAGACAAAACGATTTTGTTGGAGTTTTAAATGGAATGGATCAAGTTGAATTTGATCCAAAGCACGATAAAACAATTTATCGAAATTATAATGTTAATAACTTTGAAACAAATAAAAAATTAAACAAAATTGAATTCTGTAAAGAAAACGGTTTAGACCCTGAATTACCACTTTTTGCAGTCGTTTCAAGATTAACTGATCAAAAAGGATTAGATTTAATCTATGCAATGGCTGATTTTATAACTCATGAAGGCGGAAATTTTGCCGTTTTAGGAAGCGGGGAAAAATATGCTGAAGATATGTTTAATGGTCTTTATGCTAGAAACAGTAAACATACCTATGTATATATAGGATATAGCGACGATATTGCTCATAAATTATATGCTTCAAGTGATTTCTTTATTATGCCGAGCGCTTTTGAACCATGTGGATTAGGCCAAATGATTGCTCAAAGATATGGTTCTTTACCACTTGTTAGAAGAACAGGCGGACTTAAAGATAGCGTTATTTGTTATGATAGCGAAAGAAATAATGATGATATCGCTAACGGATTTGGTTTTGATGATTATTCTATTGTTGAAGCTATTAAATGTGCTGCTCAAGCTTTAAATGTTTATAATTTAAAAAAAGATACATTTAAACATTTAGTTAAAAATGCTTTAACTACCGACCATAGTTGGAATGAAAGTGCAGATAAATATTTAGAAATTTATAGTTCAACTCTTAAATAAAATATGCTAAATTATTGCCATACGACTAATTTATTAAATTTATTTTTAGAGAGTCGCTATTAATTGGTGAAAAGCGATAATAAAATAATAAAGTCTCACGTATATTTAACTTAA
>CALVMY010000030.1 GCA_944349405.1 uncultured Bacilli bacterium
AAAATTATTACCATATGCTAAAGAGATGAAAGAAAAATTCTCTATTAAAATGTAGAGTCGAAAAGTTCGCCTGGCGCACTTTTCCGCCAAAAAATAAAACAGCATCAAATTCTGGTGCTGTTTTTTAAAATAAGATGTAAATCTTTTACTTATACTTCTAAGTATGGCAAGAGCCCTTGATATTAATGAAAGTTTTATACTAGTCACTTTACCATATTATTCTGAAGTTATGTAAAGATTTTTTGGGATGAGCACCCAGAAATAAATGCTAATAGTAGGTAGAATCTAGCAATTCAAATGATTAAGAATAATCCTTACAACACTTAGGATGATATTTCCTTGAAGTTAGAAGTTTCAATTGCAACAGTACTTCGAATATTCTCTTCGTTAAAGAAAAAAGGAATAATTATCGGTTCAAGAGAAAACAAACACGATAAACGGACGCTAAAAGACTGATTTTCTTAATAAATTTTTTATGTGTAATTTTTGCCTTTATGTTTAAATAAATGGATTAACAATAATAAAAAAAGTATACATTTTATCTTGAAATTTTTGTACACCTCAATCTTAAAATTAATAAGGATCATTTTTAACTAAATCGATATCTATTTTATCTTTTAAAGATAGAGAAAACTCATCTTTAAAAGATCTAGATATTCTTAAATCTACTAGCTTATATAAATTAATATCCATTCTAAGTAGAAGAAGTATAATAAATTAAGTATGCAAACTACCTATCTTTAGAATTATATATTACTAAAGTACTTAGTTCATATTTTATTTCTAAATTATTAGTTATTCATTTAAAGAATACCTTTTTCTTCATTTTTTTATAAAAAATTCAATGAGTTCTTCTAAATATCACAATAATTAATTTAAAAAGATAACAAAAAATTTAAAATAAAATAACTATCTTTCTTTATTGGAAAACATATTCTTGGAAAACGTATTCCACTAAAGTAAAATATTTAATATAATATGGGTGTGGAGTTACAAATATGGAATTTATTGGTAGAAAAAAAGAGTTAAAACAATTAGAAAACTTTTATAATTCTGAAAAATTTGAATTTGGATACATTTATGGACGAAGAAGAATAGGAAAATCGACACTAATGGAGATGTTTTTAAAAGGAAAAAAATCTTTATCTTTTTTTGCTACTGATAGCGAAGATATTATTAATAGAAAAGCATTTTCTAATGATTTTAGTGAACAAACAAATTTAAATGTCGGCGTATTTGATGATTGGTATTCTTTTTTTAAAGCAGTTGATTCATATTTCCAGGATGAAAAAGGCGTCTTTTTTATCGACGAATATCCATCAATTTTGTTAACGCGCGATGGGAAAAGAAAAAATAGTGATTTTGCTACATCTTTGCAAAAAGCTATTGACATTCTTTTTAAAAAAAGAAAAATCACTATTATATTAACTGGCAGCAATGTCTCATTTATAGAAAAGGAAATTAATAAATATAATTATGAATTATATCAAAGACATACTTTTTCATTAAAATTAAAAAAACTTGATTTTATTGAAGCACTTGAAGCTTTTAAAGATGTAAAAGATGTAAAAGAAAAAGCAAGGTTTTTAATTTTAACAAATACGTTTCCTCTATATATAACTGCAATTGATAAAACAAAAAGTTTTGATGAAAATTTAGATCTTCTTTTTTATAATGAGAGCGCACTTTTCAGTGATGATCCTAGTAAAATTATAACAAGCGATATTTCTTCAAGCGGTTTATATGCTTCAATTATTTATGCAATTTCTATCAATTATAATAACGCAAGAGAAATCGCTAACTATTTAGAAGAAGATGTTAATAAAATTTATAAATATATAAATGAGTTGATTGAAAATGATGTTTTAATTAAAAGAACAAGTTTTAAATCAAAAAGAAATATCACTTATGAAATAGTAGATCCAATGCTTGCTTTTTACTATCGCTTTATTAGAGGAAAGAATGAACTTATTAAAAGTGGATATGGAAAAATCATAAAAAAAAGAGATAAAAATGCTATAAATAAGTTTATTGAACATTATTTTGAAAAACTTTGTATAACTTATTTAGAGCATTTAAATAGAAATGGACTTTTAGAAGGTTTTTATGAAAACTTTGAGAATTTTAATGTTGAAAACAATGTTTTGTTAAATAGAAGCGTTGAAATTGATATAGTAGGAGAAGACAATGATAATCTTTTAGTAAGCGAAGTAAAATTTTCTTCTTCGAAAAAAGGAAAAAATGTTTATTTTCATATGTTAGAAAATATTTCAATAAAACCTTTTTCTGACTATGAGAATAAATATTTATATATTTTTAGTGCAAGTGGATTTGATGATTTTTTGAAAGAAATCGATGATAAAAATTTACATTTAATTGATTTAAAAACAATGTTTAATGAAAATTAAATAATTTTTATGTTGATAATCTATAAGAAATGGATATGTAACTAAATAATTATATTGATCTGCTATTTAGTTTATATTAATTTAAAGATTAAAATGAACACTTAAATCCTAAAATTAATATTTGAATATATTTTTTCTTCTTTACATCATATCTTTCTACTTTTTTAATTAAAAAAGTATCTTGTAAGTATTTAATATTGTTAACTAACATCTGAAATTATTAATTAAATTTTTGCTCCTTTTAAATTTAATTTAATTCGAGTAAAATAAAGTTAGACTTTAGATTTCTCGGAGTAAAAAATGTATATTAAAAGAAACATTGAAGAAATTATACTTGAAAGCAACAAAAATTACCCTGTAATAATGGTTTGCGGGCAAAGACAAGTTGGAAAATCAACTATGTTAAATCATATCAAAGAGGTTAACCGAAAATACGTAAGTTTTGATGATAGATTAGCTAGAAAATTAGCTCTAGAAGACCCTGCGTTATTTTTTGAAACTTACACTCCACCACTATTAATTGATGAATTTCAAAAAGTTCCATCAATATTAGAGAAAATTAAAGATATAGTTGATAAATTATCTTATGAAGGTAAAGATGCGTCTGGCTTATTTTGGCTTACGGGTTCTCAAAAATTTTTAATGATGAAAGATGTTTCTGAATCGTTGGCAGGTAGAATTGCCATCTTTGAACTATCTTCTTTATCTAAACAAGAAATTGAAAATCGAAATTATGGTATCTTTAATCCAGAATTAAATTTTTTAAAAAAGATTCATTTTAAAAAAAGCAACACGAATGAAATTTATAATTTAATATTTAAAGGTGGTATGCCAAAAATCAATGCTTCTAACATTGATAGGGAAAAATATTATAGTGATTATATAAATACATATTTAGAACGTGACATTAAAGACTTAGCACAAGTTGGGAAACTCAATGAATTTTATGATTTTTTAGTGTATATTGCTGCAAGAACTGGTCAAGAATTAAAGTATGAAGAAATCTCTAAACAAATAGGCGTTTCTGCTCCAACTGTTAAATCTTGGATAGCTATTTTAGAAAGAAGCGGGGTTATTTTTATTCTTCATCCATATCATTCAAAGATAACCAACAGAATTATTAAAACGCCAAAGTTATATTTTATGGATACAG
>CALVMY010000031.1 GCA_944349405.1 uncultured Bacilli bacterium
AGTGGAAGTGGTCAATATTGTTTAGACTCAATGGTTTTAAGTGCTTTAAACGATTGCTATACATTAGGAGTTGACGTAATTAATCTTTCGTTAGGACAAGATTTAAATGAATTTGAAGAAGAGAGTGCTTCTTATGTAGCAATTGAAAAATTAGCAGATAATGGAGTAACTGTTGCAGTTGCTGCTGGAAACTCAGGAAAAGGTAATTTTTCTCAATCCGGAGCCTACATGTATGATACTTTAGATACTGTTGAAGAAGGAACTTTAGGAACATATGTAAATGCAAAAGGAGCAACCGGGGTTGCTAGTGCTAATTTAAGCGATGATGATGAAGTTGTTGCTGAACTTAGTGTTGAAGGAAATACGGTAGTAGGGAGAGATCAACTTAGTGCAAGAGGAGATATTGATTCAGATGGAGTTAATGATGATCCACCAAATATTATTCCTTTTACAACTTTAATTCCTGAAGATGAATTAAGTGTAAGTTATGAATATGTTCTTGTTCCTGGAGTTGGCTCAATTAATAATGTCGATGCTGAAACAGGAGAAAATTTAGGCGATGATTATAAAGATATTGATGTAAAAGGGAAAATTGCTGTTATTAAAAGAGGATCTAATACTTTCTCTGAAAAGATTTTAAATGCAAAAAATAAAGGAGTTGTTGCAGTAATTATTGCTAATCAAGATGGATTAGGAAGCTTAGGATATTTTGATTTATCAAATTCTTCTCCAAATGAATTAATTCCATCTTATTCAATTAGTGCAGAAGAATATGAAATTTTAGAAAACGCTACAAATAAAGTAGTAAATATTACAAGAAGTGAGATTTCAGATTTTTCAACAAACGGTGTTACATCCGATTTAAGAATGAAAGTTGAAATTGCTTCACCTGGACAAAATATTGCTGGAGCCGTTTTAACGGATGCCAATGGCAGAAGAAGCAATTCTTCTTATCAATATATGTCTGGAACTTCAATGGCTACACCTAATTATGCTGGAGCAAGCGCTTTAATTTTAAGCGAACAAGATTTTAATAATGAAGCTGAAGAAAAAGAATATAAAGCTTCATTAAAATATCGAACAATGTCAACTGCTAATATATTGACTCAAGCAAATGGAGCAGCTATTTCTCCTCGTAAACAAGGAGCTGGATTAATCGATATTTCAAATGCTATTAATTCTTCTTTATATTTAAGTGGAAATAGCGATGATGGAGCTAAAGTTGAACTTAAAAATAACGAAGATATTTCTAATGGAATTATTGATTTTGATGTAACAATTCATAATGAAGATAAATTAAGTGGAAAATATGGAGCTAATTTATTGGTCCAAGTTCCTGAAACTAAATATATCGAAGGAGAAATGTCTCCAGAATTTAAAGATGTTAAATTCCAAACAACAAATGATGTTTTACTAGCTGAAGTTCCTTTTGAAGTTGAACTTAAAGGAGAGGAAGAAGAAGTTGTTCATATTCATTATGAATTAGATGAAGAAATTAAAAATGAATTAAATGATACATTTAAAAACGGAACTTATATTGAAGGTTATGTTGTTTTTGAATCTTCAACTCTTCCTAAATTATCAATACCTTATTTAGGTTTCTTTGGGGATTATTCAAAAGGTGATGCAGTTGAAGATTTTACTTTTGAAAGAGAAAGCGGAAAAATTTATCAATCTGATGTTTTAAATAATTTAGCTGATGTCACAGGTATTAATAAACCAAATGCTAATTTTAATTCTTTAATTGGTGTTACAACTGGCGGATTAGAAAATGTTGATATTTCATCTATTTTAAGTAATGATTCTGATCCTGCTATTATTTATACTCCAATAATTTCTCAATTTAATGAAGAAGATAATAAATATCATCTTTATGCCGGAGTAAAGGGTAGTGCTGATACTTTATATATTCAACAATATGTTAATCGTAGTGTTTTAACTAATACGATTACTTTAACAAATAGTAGTGGCGAAGTTGTTTTAACTGACCATATGTTTAGCGCTTTAATGCTTAAAGATGAAAATGATTATTCTTTAACTAAATCAATTGCTACGCCAGACTTATTTAATGAAGGATATATTGCAGATCGAGCTTATACCATTATTCCTTTAAAAGAAGAAGGAAGTGAATCGAATTATGAAGATGGTATTTATAATTTAAAATTTGAATACGAATTAGCAAGTGGCTATACTCAAACTAAAGAATATGTTTTAGAAATTAATAGTGTTGCTAATCCACTTGTAATTGATGATGCTTCTTTAAGTGATGAAGAATTAGTTCTTTATTTTGATGAAAAGATGAGTAATGTTTCATTTGCTACAAGAATGGGTAAAGAAGAAATATTAGAAGATGGAAGATATAAATATACTATTTCTTTAAAAGATTTATCAGCTTTTGAATTATTAGTAGATCCTTATGTATATATTTCTTCAACGACATATTCATTTATATATGGAAATATAAGTCGTGATTTTAAAGCGATATTATTTGCAAAAGAAGCAAACACGAAAAGTTTTTTAAGATTAGATGAATCTAATTATGTAAAATTAGAAAACACTACCAATGTTAAAATTACTTTAGCTTCTTTAAGTGGTCAATTAACTAAATATAGTGGTGGAGGAGATTTAGTTATTAATTTAGGTGAAGGATATGAAGAATCTGATTCTAAAGCATACACATTCCCTGATGAAAAAGAATTGGCTACCTCAAAAAATGGTTCATCGATTTTTATTAAAGAAGTACCTGAAACATTCTTACTTGATAGAGGAGAAAAAGTAGTTACTAATAATTTTAATGTTTCAATTGAATTACTTTCAATTATTATTGCAGTAGGCATAATTGTTATATTAATTATTGTAATTGTTCCAATTGTTGTAACAAGATCTAAAAAGGATAAAAAAGAAAATTAAGATTATTATATTTATTTAATTTAATTTATTTAAAAAGATAAGTACAACTTTAAAGTTATTTAAAAAATAACAAATCAAGTCGATACTTATCTTTTTTTCTACTATTATTTATTTTTTTATTTATAATTAAGAAGACTTTATATATAAATATAAGGTTATAA
>CALVMY010000032.1 GCA_944349405.1 uncultured Bacilli bacterium
AAGTGAAGGAAAAATTATTCTTTTTGGTAATTCAATTTATTTAGGTTTTTCTAATAATCAATGGAATAGTGCATCTTTTATGGCGATTATTATGCTTGCTATTGTTTGCATTTCAATGTTGGTTACAAGAAATTACACTGAAAAAGATCAAGAAGGAGGTAGCTCAAAATGGTAAAAAATGCTTTTAAATATGCTTTTGTTTATTTAGTTTTACTCATTACTTATGTACCTATTTTTGTTCTTATTGCTTTCTCTTTTACAAATACTACCTATATTGGAGATTGGAATGGTTTTTCTTTAGATTTATATATCGATTTATTTCAATCTGAAGAAACAATGATTGCTTTAGGTAATACTTTAATAATTGCTGTTATTAGCGCGGTAGTTTCAACTTTTTTAGGTGTTACAGGCGCTGTCGGAGCATTTTATTCTAAAAAAAGAAATCGTGCACTTTTTGAAAATTTAAATCAAATTCCAGTTGTTAATCCAGAAATAGTTATTGCTTTAAGTTTAGTAGTTATGTTTGTTTTCTTGGGAAATACTGTTTTTAAAGAAAACCTTTTCTCTTTTTGGACACTTTTGGCTGGCCATGTAATATTAAGTGCCCCATTTGTTTATTTAAACGTTAAGCCAAAACTTCAACAAATGGACCCTTCATTATATGAGGCTGCTTTAGATTTAGGTTGTTCACCAAGAAAAGCATTATCTAAAGTTATGATTCCTCAACTTTTACCAGGAATTTTGTCAGGGTTTATTTTAGCAATTACTTTATCTTTAGATGATTTTATTGTTACAGCTTTTACTCGTGGTCCCGGCTTATTAAGTGGGGAAAATGCTATTGAAACTTTATCAACTTTAGTTCAAGCAAAAATCAAAAAAGGCCCTATTCCACCTGAATTAAGAGCTTTAACAACAATTATATTTTTAGTAGTTTTAATTGTTGTCATCGGAATTACGATTTATCAAAATAAAACTAAAAATAAAGTTAAAAGAAGGAGGAATTATTAGCTATGAAAAAAAATAGTTTTTCTCTTTTACTTGTACCTTTTTTATTAAGCGGTATCACCTCTTGTTCGAATAGTGAAGAAAGTAGTGGTTCTGATACTATTTATGTTCATGTTTTAAATGCTGAAGACTATATTGACATGAGCCTTCTTGATACTTTTTCAGAAATGATTTATGAAAGAGATGGCAAAAATGTAAGCATAATTTATGATACTTACGATACGAACGAGACAATGTATAATACTTTAAAAACAGGTAAAACTACTTATGATCTTATTTGCTGTAGTGAATATATGGTTCAAAGACTAGCAAATGAAGGTTTTTTACATACACTTGATTTTTCAAAACTTTCTAATTATACAAAATATACAACTGAATTCTTGCATAGTTTCGATGATCAAAATGGCAAATTGAATCTTTTGCCAGTTAATAATGAGGAAGGCAGTTTTACTCTTGCGGATTATGCAGCTGGATATATGTGGGGAACTTTAGGAATATTATATAATCCCGATTATGTTTTATCTTCCAATGCTAAAATTTTTGAAAATGATGAAGAATGGAAAAATTTAGGTTATGAAGAAAGAAAAGAAAAAATAATTGAAACTTTTGCAAGTGCAGATGGTTATTCTTTTTTGTGGGATGAATTAATTGCTGGAACCCAGTCAATAAAAGACTCGATGAGAGATACTTATGCAATTGGAAATTTTGAAGTCTTTAAAGATTATTATTTAGAAACGAATGATTCTTATGAATTGAGAAATGAAAAATTTAATGATTGTAGCGATGAAGCGATTGAACTTATTAAAAATAAGTTAATTGAATTAAAATCTAATATTTTCGGCTTTGAAGTTGATAGTGGTAAAAATGATATTGTTACTCAAAAGATTGGTGTTAACGTTGCTTGGAGCGGGGATGCTGTTAACTCTATAAATAGGGGATATTATGCGGACGATGATTGGACAATTCCTCGAGAAGATCCAGTTGAACTATATTATTCAATCCCTGAAATTGGAGCTAATGTTTGGATGGATTGCTTTGCTACTCCATTGCAAGAAAATGAATCTTATTATTCTAGTGAAGAATATAAATATACTCTTGAGTTTTTAGACTTTTTATCTAGCCCAGAAAGTGCAATTGCTAACGTTTATTATAATGGTTACACATCATTTATAACTTCAAATTCATCTTCAAATGAAATTGATAACGCAATGCTTGCTTATATGCTTTGGAGCTATGATATAAGCGATGGAGATGAGGATGAAGATTTATCAAGTTATGAAACATATGATATTACTCCATTTTTCAATATCGACGAAGAAATTGATTCTTTTAGTGTTGATTTATCTTATGTTAGCGAAACTCTTCTAGAAGATGAACTTGATGATCGAGTTTTTACCTTTTCTAAAGATGAAAATGGAGAAATTAAAATATTGATTCATTATGACCCTTCAAGTTTTGAAGGAAGATTATTACTTGCTCAATATCCTGAAAGTAGTGATGTTGATACACTTTATGTAATGAATGATTATGGTGTTCAAAACGATAAAATTGTATCGATGTGGGAAGATGTTAAAGTTAATCCATTACCATTATGGATTGTAATAACTTTATTAGCTTTTGTTGTTTGTGTTTTAGGATATTTGGGTTCTTATAAATTAATTCGATTATATAAATTAAAAAGAAGAAAAAAATTAAGATCATTAAATAAATAATATATATAAAAAGAGAAATAATTAAATTTCTCTTTTTATTAATTGTATTGTCACTATTAAATTATGTTTTTTATGACTATTGATTAAATTATTAATATAATTTAAGAAGTAAAAGAAGGAAGTAATTTATGAGTGAAATTAAAGTAAGTATAAGAGATCAAAAAACATTAGTTTTAGAAGAAGATGGTAAAAAAGGAGATACTATTGGTTTAGCAAAAATCACTTCAATTGATAATACGTTTTTATCTTCATTAATTGAAAAAGAAATGGATACTAAAATTAAAAATTTAATTAATGAAAATTTAAAGAATAAAGAAAATGAACTCAAAGCTTTTTATGGTAATGAATTAAATAAAAAAGAACTTGAGATAAATGAATTAAAAAACAAAATTAATTTACTTGATTCTTCAAAAGAAAGCGAGATTAAAATAAAAGAAAACGAAATTAAAGAAAGTTTAAGAAAACAATTTGAAGATAAGATTACTTCCTTAAATAGTGAAAAAGAAACTATTTCTAAAGATTTTGAAATTTATAAAAGAACTCAAGAAGCTAAATTTAATCAAGAAAAAAATGATTTAAAGATTCAATTAGAAAAAACGATTAATGATTTAATAAACAAAAAAAGTAACTTAGAAAAAGCCAAAGAGCAAGAAATCGAATTAGTAAGATTAAGAACTGAAAATGCATTTAAAGATGAAATAAAAGCTAAAGACGATACTATAAGTAACCAAAAAAGCCAAATTGAAAAATTATCTTTAGCAAAATCATCTTTAAACATTAAAAAACTTGGCGAGCAATTAGAAAATTGGGCTAAAGACGAATATGAAAATTATGCTTTAAGTGGATTTTCAAATTGTCAATTTTATAAAGATAATCAATCTATAAAAGAAGAAGACGAAACAAGTGGAACTAAAGCTGATTTTATTTTTAAAAGCTTTGCTGATGATCAATATAAAGAAGATGAATTATTAACTTCAGTATGTTTAGAGATGAAAAATGAAAGTAATACATCAGTAAATAAAAAGAAAAATAGTGATCACTATGCAAAACTTGATAAAGATAGAAATAAAAAAAACTGCGAATATGCTCTTTTAGTTAGTGAACTTGAATGGAACAATGATAATGATGCTCCAATTAAAAAGGTCAAGGAATTTGAAAATATGTATGTAGTTAGGCCTCAATATTTTGTTGCTTTCCTCTCTTTAGTTAATGTTTTGGCCTTAAAATATCGTGAAATTTTACTTAAAGCTAACAAAGAAGAGATTGAATTTAAACAGAAAAAAGATATTATTGAGGAATTTAATCATTTAAAATCAACTTATTTAGAAGCCTATACTAATAAAATTAATAAAAAAATATTAGATATCCGAGGAAACGCAGAAAAAATTATCTCGACCGCTACTCAAATTATTGATGATACAAATAAAGTCATTAATGATTATATTAATGATATTCAAAATAAAATTGAAAGATTTGATATTATCAAATTAAGTAAGAAAATAGATAAGATCGAAGGATAAAAAAACGCGATAAGAATCGCGTAATGATAATTTTTGGAGCTTCCTAGCGGATTTATTTTCATTAAATTTATAAATAAAATAAATATTTTATTTATTTAAATGTTTGTTTTATAAAGTTTATTTATATAAAAATTTTTAATTTTTATTATTTGTATCAAAATTGTATCAAGGAAAATTAAATTAAAAAATAATTCTAGGGTTTAATGGATAGAGGGAGGTATTGAGGGAAGAAAAAGAATGTGCTAATATAAAAACGCTTTAAGGTGTTATTTCGAGAATAAATCCAAAAAGCTTTTTATTATTTTAAGTATTAGAAGTGCGAGTTCTAATACTTTTTTATATCAAAATTCTTTTTCTTTTTCATTTTTGATAATCTCCTTTCGATTACAAAAATTCATAACTTGCTTATGATATAATCGAAAGAAAAAGAGATTATAAAAATGAGGGAGTTATTATTTAATTTTATTTTCTATATCAGTTATTACTTTTTTAGCTTTAATTAAAATGTTAAATTCATCTTTAGTTATGAAAATTCCGTTTTTATCATCAATTAAATCTGATACAGGAATTTTATATAAAGAAGCTAAAAGATTTGCATATTCAAAATTCAATCTAACTTTTCCTGTTTCAATGTTGGAATAATTAGGTTGTGTAATTA
>CALVMY010000033.1 GCA_944349405.1 uncultured Bacilli bacterium
ATTAGTTCATCATTCTCATTATAAATTTCATAATCACGAGGATATTCGACTAAATTATTTTTTAAAGGATAAGTTTTAATTTTAACTTTATTTAAAAAGTGAGTATCATTAACAACTTCAAATTTATTTCTAACAATAACCCAGATTAAATTTTTTGAAATAAAATCGTCAAATCCAACATGCAAAATATTAGCGTGGTGAGTAGCAATTTCTTGAGTTAAATCTAAAATTGAAGACATTTTTAAATCATCATAACAATCTCTAAGATTAGTTGTTATGCTAAATTCCTCTTTTAATTCTTTCATTATATTTTAACGTCCTTTCAAAAAATCAAAGTTAAAAATTAGATTGCCCAATTCCCATCTTTAAAAATTTGATGGTTGTTACCATTAACATCAATTCCAACGATATTCATATCTTGACTACCAATCATAAAATCAACATGAATCATCGATTTATTTATCCCTCTTTCTTTCAATTCGTCAAGACTATATTTTTCATAATCTTTATATAGATTAGTAAAACCTGCCCCTAAAGCTAAGTGGCAAGAGGCATTTTCATCAAATAAAGTGTTATAAAATAAAATATTTGTGTTATTAATTGGTGAATCATATGGAATAAGAGCGCATTCTCCAAGCATAGATGCGCCTTCGTCCATTGAAACCATTGCTTTTAAAATCTCTTCACCTTTTTTAGCATGGACTTCTTTTACTTTTCCATTTTCAAAAACAAATGAAAAATCTTCAATTAAATTTCCGTTATAAGAGAGAGGTTTTGTAGCAACTACTTTACCTTCGATTTTTCCAGCGATTGGGCTTGTAAAGATTTCTTCACTTGGAATGTTTGGATTAAAAAATACTTTAGTGTTTTTTGTATATTCTCCGCCACCTTCCCATTTAACATCAGGATTTAAACTTAATTTAAAATTAGTTCCGTTACAAGAAGAATAATGAAGTTCAACCAATTTTAATGAATTTAATAGTTCACTTTTTTTAGTTAAGTTTTCATTATGTTTTTTCCATTCATCGATTGGAGAAGTCTCTTTATAAACTCTTGAAACGTTTAAAATTTCTTCCCATAATTTTTCAACTGCTGCATCTTCATTTAAACTTGGAAATACAGTTTTAGCCCATCTTTTTGAAGGAATAGCTGCGATGACCCATTGGTAATTATCATCAATAATATCGCGATATTTTCTAATTTGTGGACCTAAAATTTTTCTAACTTCGGCTAATTTTGAAGAGTCAGCATCTTTTAAAACATCGGGAGCATCACTTTCGATATAAATTCTTACAGGTTCTTTTTCAACGTAATATTCCCGTTTTGCTTTTTGGAAGGATTTTAAATTCCCTAAATCTTCAACGTCACGATATTTATAATCCAATAAATTTAATTTTGAATTTTCCCATAAAACTTCAACTCTTTTAGCGCCATTTTTATAACATTCTTCAACTAAAAGTTCGATAAAATCAGGATTTTCGGTTGAACCTTGAACAACAACTTCTTGTCCTTTTTGAATGTTAGCACCACATTTTACAATGAGTTCGACATATTTTTTTACTAAGTTTAAATCTTTATACATATATTATTAGCCTCTTTTACATCCGGTAAATTCATTAAAATGTGGTAAAGTATCGCACCAATCGCAGAAAATATGCCACTCAACTAATTTATGATTTTTTCTTTGATTATACATTGTTTTAAGTTGTTGATAATTTGTAACCATTGTTGCTCCTAAACAAAATCCAGACGGAGTAGAAGCAACTAATTCACGCCATTTTTTATATTTTTCTTCCTTGTTTTCATCAGGAATTACATTATATTCATCTTTAATTTTTTCAACAATTTTTAGAACTTCTTTATTTGTTTCTTCAACACATTGATTTGAAATATCAAATTTTAAAAGGCAATGCATTGTTGATTGAGAAGATACATATTCAAAGAAATGATATCTTTGAGCTTGTTTCCACCAAAATAAAGGAGCAGTTACATCGAATTCAACAACAATTCCTTTTAAATAGTTATCATGACCTTCTCCGCCTTTTGTTGAGCCTAAAGAAATAGCTCTTTTAATATCTTTTTCATCAACTTCATCTCTATTAAAGACAGTTCTCATAGGGTTTCCACTTGCTTTAATAGCGCTTTCTAAACCAAAAACTTCATACTTTCCGATTTTAAAATTCATAAATTATATGCCTCCAATAAATTTAAAATTAACGCTAATCGAGTTAAAAGGCCGACGCCTTTAGGAACAGGAGATTGAAAACTTACACCTAAATCCGGTTCGCAATCACCTAATAATTTTCCATCAACTCGAGAGATTCCTACATCAAATAAAACAGCATCTTTTTTAAAATTATATTCATTCTTTTTTATAAAATGTGGTTTACCAATTGCCACAATTATTAAATCAGCGTGCTCAAGATAAAATTTTCTATCTTCAAAAGTAGTGAAAGAATGTAAAACGGTCACATTCATATTTTTAGCCAATAAAATTTTAGCCATTGGTTTTCCTACTATTTCACTTCTTCCTAAAATAACGGCATTTTTACCATCAAATTCATAATTATTATCTTTTAAAAATTCAATTATTCCTTTTGGCGTTGCACTAATAAATTTAGATAATGGGTGAAAACCATCTAAATCTTTAGTTGGAATAATACTATTTTTAATATTTTTTTCATTAATATGAGGAGGTAAAGGAAGTTGAACAATAAATCCTGTTACGGAATTATCTTTGTTTAATCGATCTACCACTTCTAACAAATCTTTTTCACTTATATCGTTTTTTAATTTCATTAACTGATAAGAAATATTTAACTCACTTAAATCTTTAATTTTTCCTTTGACATAAGCATTAGAAGCAGGATCATCATTAATTTGAACAATAACTATTTTTAATGGTTTATAAAAATTAGTTAAATTATTAACATAATCTTTAATTTTTTCTTTTTTATTCTTTACGTATTCGATAATTTCTTCCATATTTTATAGTTAAAAAGTTACCTATTAATTATACATTAATTTAGAAAAAATTCTTTAATGATTATAGATGGTGTTTTTATTTTTAGTAAATTTTTTAATAAAAAGATATAATGATTTTAAGAAAAATTATTATTTTCAAATAATTTTAAGAGTTAATTCGTTTTTATAGATGAATAAAGGAAAAAAGATGAAAGAAAGCAGTTTTAAAGTTTATCTCAAAGAATTCCAACAAGACAATTTGTCTCATTTTAACGAGTTTTATGAAGCAACAAAACGAGCGGTCTTTTATAATATTTTATCCTTTATAAAATCTTACGAGACGAGCGAAGATATCTTGCAAGATACATATGTTAAATTCTTAAAAAGTGTTAAAGAATTAAAAAATCATTCTTCTCCATTAGGTTATTTAATTATGATAAGTCGAAATTTATCATTAGATTACTTAAAAAAGATTAAAGATGGCGAGATTGAAGACGACTATCAAGTAAAACACGAAGAAGACTTCAATCAAGATAAACTGCTCTTACTAGAAAAGTTAAAAAATATTTTAAAAGAAAAGGAGTATGAAGTAATTATCTTCCACATCTATGATGAACTTACCTTCGAAGAGATAAGTTCATTAACCAATACCCCGTTAGGGACTACATTATATCGATATAATAGTGCAATTAAAAAAGCGAAGGAGGTGTTAAAAAATGAAGCGTATTGATGATAAAAATATTGTTGAATCATTAGCTAATATTGATAAATATGAAATTAAAACAACAGCTAATGACATTTTAAATGCCTACGAAAAAGAAAAAAATATCGATGAAGTCCCTCTTAAAAAGAAGTTTAATTTCCCTTTATTTATTAAAATTGCAGTTCCTACTTTAGCCGCTTGCTCAATCGCAGCTATAACAATTGTTTCATTAAATGGGACAGGTGTTGATGAACCTCCTATTCCTATTGACCCAACTACTTCAGACTCTATTTTAGATTTATCAAATGAACAACAACAAATTATTGGAAAACAATTAAATACCCTAGCATCTTTCCAAAATGATTCATCTAAAATCAGCGCAACTTCTTTTAATAAAATTTCAACTAATAGCATCACTACTTTAGATGATGATGATGACGATGATGAAAATAATAATTATCATGTTAATGTTAGCAACGTTATTGATTTATATGATCCTTATTCATTCGCCACTATTAATCTTATTAATAATAAGGAGTTTGAATTCTCTTCTTCATCAATTGAAAACGAAAATTTCGCAAATATTTTAACTCTTTCAAATAATGAGGAAGTTTTAAAAATCGAATACAACATTTCTATTGAACTCGATCACAACGAATTCTTAATGGAAGGTTTATTAATAACCGAATCAAATTCTTATCCAGTTACAATTTTTACTGAAAAAGAAGGAAGTGAAACTGAAGTAGAAACAATTATTGAATATTCTTCTACTAACGTCGTAAAAATTGAGCAAGAAAATGAACCGGGAAAATGGGAGAGCGAAAATTCTATTTCTTATGCTACTTATAATTCAAAAATGGATGCATATGATGATGATAAATTTATCGAAAAATTCACTTATGAATATGAAAATGAATTTGACGATGGAGAAAACGAAATCGAGATGGAAGTAGAGATTGAAACTAATGCAAATTATAAAGATAGCAAGGAATTAAACTTACAAGTGATATCCCACGATCAAAAATCAATTTATTTCGAATATGAATATGAATCTGAAAATCCTGAAATAGAAATCGAAGATGAATGGTTAAAATGTACCATCAACGATGATAATTCTAGAACTTATGAATCTAAACAAGGTGAAGAAATAAGAAAATAAAAAATATTTAAAAAATAAAAAGGGGCTGTTAAGAAATAAAAATTCTTAACGGCTCTTTTCTTTTTATAAAAAAAGGATTTTTTTGATAAAAAACCCTTAAAATAGCCTAAAATATCTTTGTTCAGGAGATATTTTATGCCTTATTTTACCATAAGACAGTTCAATTTTTATCAGCCTTTCAAATATGACGATAAAACG
>CALVMY010000034.1 GCA_944349405.1 uncultured Bacilli bacterium
ATGGTAAGGATCTATGCGTAGTTCGACTCTGCGAGGGGGCACCATTATTAATAGAGAATATGCGATTATTATCGCATTTTTTTATTTTTTTTAAATAAAAAAATACTTATCTTAAACTACACTATTAATAATAAAAATAAATATTAATTTTTTGATGCACCAAACTGACTTCTTTAATTATCTTATTTAGTAAAAAAAGAGAAAACTATGAAAAGAAAATTATTAAAAAGTGTGGTTTTAGGAAGTTTACTTTTTCTTTTATCATCATGTCAAATTGTTCATTATCTTTTTAATACCCCAAACTATTCTTTAGAATCTATTAATAAAGAAAATGCTGACCAACTTTTTAAAAGTTTATCAACAAGTGAATTTAAAAGTGATGAACTATTAAAACATATTAACCACGAACTTTATAAGGATGCGATCACTGTTTTTAATAGTGAAGAATCTATAAAAGATAACGTATTATATTCTCCTTTATCTACTTTTATTAATTACTGATCAAGCTTCAAGTGCCTCTTTTTTATCTTCCTATAATATAAATAAGGATGATAGTTCACTTATTTTAAAAGAAATAAATAAACTTAGAAATTATGAAGTCAGTAAAGATTGTTATTTTAAATTTACTGATATCATTAGTTTTTATAATATTGAAGAATTAAACGAAGATTATTTAAACATTTTAAATAAAGAATATTATGTTTCTTCCTATTTAGGTGAAAATGGAACAGAAGCCAAAAACGCTTTAAAAGCCAAAGTTAAAGAAGATTTAGATTTAACAATTGATCCAGATTTAGAAAGATATGAATTTGAGCATATATTTTAAGTGCATTAAGAATTAAAGCTAACCAAGATTTTGGAAAGTATTCTCATACTTTTATTAATATAAATAATGAAAAAAATTACCTTTTGGAAAGGTGGGTGGAAAATATATCATGAAAATAAAGAAAATAACATAGTTTCTTATAAAGTAAATATAGGCGAATTTAATTTAACTTTTATAACTACTTTAGATCCATCAGTTTCTACTTTATCAGAATTGGATTTATCTACAATTGATATTTATAATGATTATAAAACTTTAGAAGGCTATTATACTTTATATTTCCCACATTTTAATTTTGATTCTTTAAATAGCGTGACAAATATTGATAATGTGCTTAACTCTCGCAATTTATTATTTAAACCTAGTTTAGATAAAAAAATTAAATCTAATGAAACATTAGAATTAAAAGATATGAAACAATTTAATAAATTTAAAGTTAATGAAAATGGATTTGAAGGTTATTCAATAAGTATTGGAATACAAAGTCCTACTTCTTCTGGACCTACGGGCGAAGAAATTATTTTATCTCATCCTTTCTATTTTATAGTTTCTTTACCTAATGATTTACCAATCTTTTCGATTAAAGTAGCAGATATTTAGATAATGAAAATTGGATTATTTTCTCTTCAAATAATCCAATTTTATTTTTAAATTATATTTATTTAGTTATAAATTAATGTTTAATTGAAGTATCAACTTTCTCATTATAACTAGCTTTTAAAACTAAAGATAAAGATAGTGGGTCAGTATAATAACCTTCACCAAAAAAACTTTCGATATCTCCTTTTTCTCTTAATTCTTTAATGTAGCCATTTTGATTAAAATACATTAATGTTGTACCACTAAATTTCCCATTAAATCTTACATAAGGCATTACAATAGTATTTTCATAATACTCTTCACTTTCAATTACTAACTCATTGTAACGATTATAATAAGTTGCTCCAAAAAGATTTAAATAACTTTTATCAAAATAAAGGGAAGAAATTAAATATTCTTGCACCGCAATAAATTGTTCATTTGCCTCTGAACTACTTATATTATATATAGTTTCTACTTTTGGATAATCTTCTAAAAGTAACTCAATTAAACTATATAGTTGGTAATCATTTTCGTTAACTAAATAACATTCAAATACTCTATGAGCTATTGTATCGTATTTGAGTACTCCTTCAACTGCCAATATATAAGGATAAAAATGTTCATAATATAAATAGTTATTATTTTTATCAAAAATATACTTTGCCGTAAAATATAATTCTCTTTCACTTAAAATAATTTTATTTTCATAAGTTAATGAAAATGTATCAAAACTATCAATTTTTTGATAAGAATTAACTAATTCATTAACTTCTACTCTATCTATCTTTTTTCCTTTATTTTCTCCACAACTAGTTAATAAAAGTGGAAAAATAAAAAGATTAAGTAACCCTATTTTATATAATTTATTCATATTTTTTTCGTTCTCCTAGTTAAATTATAATTGAAAGATAAAAAAATAAAGCATATCACTTTTTAAAATTAACAATTTTTATTAATCTAATTAAGGAGGTTAGATATGGCCAACTTAATTAATGATAAAAAAATAGGAATTATAGGCTTAGGAAATGTTGGGGCTTCAATTGCTTTTTGCTTAGCCACTTCTTCTTTATTTAATGAAATAGTTTTAGTTGATTTAAATAAAGAAAAAGCTCAAGGGGAAGCTTTAGATATTTCTCATGGTTTGCCTTTTATTCGCCCAGTAAAAATATATGCAGGAAATTATGATGATTTAATTGATGCCAAAATTATTATAATTACCGCTGGAGCTGCTCAAAAAGAAGGGGAAACTCGTTTAGATTTAGTAAATAAAAACGTTGCAATATTTAAAAAGATTATTCCAGAGATCTCCTTAAGAAAATATCAAGGAATTTTATTAATAGTTTCTAATCCAGTAGATATTTTAACTTATGTGACATTAAAATTAGGTAATTTTAATAAAAACAAAGTTATTGGAAGTGGAACCGTTTTAGATACAGCCCGTTTAAAATATAAATTAGGAGAACATTTAAACGTTGATTCTCGTTCAATTCATGCTTTTATTGTTGGAGAACATGGAGATAGTGAGATCGTTTTATGGAGCAATGCTAATGTCAGTGGAATTCCTTTGCATAAATTTTGCGAATTAAGAGGTTATTTTGATCATGATTATGAAACAAGTAAAATTGCAAGTGATGTTAAAAATAGCGCTTATGAAATAATAAATAAAAAACAAGCTACTTATTATGGAATAGCTTTATCTACTAAAAGAATAGTTGAAGCAATAATTTATGATGAAAAATCAATCTTACCTATTTCTTCTTTAATTGAAGATGAATATGATATGAATGATGTTTCTCTTTCTCTTCCTTCTTTAATTGGGAAAGATGGATTAATTCAACATATTCCTTTATTAATAAATAAGGAAGAAAAAGAAAAGTTATATCATTCATATTTAAAATTAAAGAAAGTAATAAATAAACTTGAATTATAAATATTCACGTTTATTTATTATTAAAATTTAATTTTTTACTAATATCTTTATCGTTTATATTTGTTTCTTTTAAAAAGTAAGAGAAATAATCATAATCAATATTTAAAAAAGAAGAAGGATTATGCGCATCAACTCCAAAATTAAATTTATTCCCTATTTCTTTAGCTTTCTTAAAAAAGTAAATTGAAGGATAAAATAAACGTCCTTTTTTAATAAAATGAAGTTAATTATCGTGTTTTTTTATTTTTCGACCACATTTTTGACAATAATTTTTCTTTTTAATGAAATATTTTTTTGACTCTAAAGATTATGATGAATTGGAAATTATTGTAATAAAATGTGTTAAATATAAAAACTATAAAAATCTTAATAAAAATCATTGAATTTATTAGAATTACTTCTTATATATCGGTAAATAAATAGGCAACTTAATAAAAGATTTATAAAAATGATTTTTAATTTTGGATTACAAAAAATGTGTAGTGCCATCTCCGCCAATAGAGGAATTTGGCGGATTAAAAGATAAAACATTTTTAATTTTAAACCTATAGTTTATTTTTAATAACTTAAGCTTTTTTAAGTAATTTTTACTTATTAAAACAAAGAAATTTATTGATAATATTGACATAACAACTAAAAGTTTACATATAAAAACCTATTATTTAAATTTTAAAAAATTAATTTAAACTAAAAATCAATACAAAAGAAAAATGAACATGAAAACTTGAGATAAAATCCCAAAATTAAGAAAAAAATAATTAAGACATTTTAAATTTTTATACAACAACTTTTAAGAAAACTCAAAAAATATTATTCCTATGATACAATTTAAATATAGGAGAAAAAAATATATATGGAAGAATGGATGCGGGCTATATGGTTAGGCATATTCGTAGTCACTTTAGTTATTGAAGTATCGGTTAGTGGATTAATTTCAGTTTGGTTTGCCATCTCTGCTTTAATAACAATGTGTCTATCTTTTATTCCTGGATTAAATTATTATTGGGAAATATTAATTTTTATTGTTTTAAGTTTTGTTTTATTAATAGCAACAAGACCTTTAGCAAAAAAATTATTAAAAGATAAAACTAATAGTAAAACTAATCTAAATTTATTAATTGGCAAAGAAATAAAACTTGTTAAAAAAATCGAACCGCTTTCAAAAGGTGAAGCAATAATTAATGGCGTTGCTTGGGATTGTGAAAGTGAAGATAATTCAACTATCGAAGAAAACTCAATAGTTGAAATTGTTTCAATTAAAGGAAATAAACTAATTGTAAAGGAGAAAAAATAATTTATGTTAACGAATGCTTTAGTTGAAAATACTGGCGGAATTATTGCTGGTATAGTTATTGGTGTTGTTGGTTTAGTAATCTTAATTGTTTTAATATCTCATATTAAAATCGTTAAACAAACAGATGAATATATTATTGAAAGATTAGGAAAATATCATAAAACTTGGTCTGTTGGTATTCACTTTTTATTACCTTTTTTTGACAAAATCGCTAATAAAGTATCAATGAAAGAGCAAATAGGTGATTTTCCTCCTCAAGCTGTTATTACAAAAGATAATGTAACAATGCAAATTGATACTGTTGTATTTTATTACATAACTGATTCAAAATTATTCA
>CALVMY010000035.1 GCA_944349405.1 uncultured Bacilli bacterium
ATTAACTTTATTAAAAAATAATAGATTAAGCGAAGAAGTTAATGATTCAAGGGCTAATATTGGTTGGCAATTAATGAAATGGTTAACTAATGAAGAGAATAATATTGATATTTGTTTAGCATCAAATGGATATACTCCAGTTAGAGAAAGTTGTTATACAAATGAAATTTATGCTTCTTATTTAGAAGAAGAAGATTTTATGCCTCGTTGTGCTAATGTTGTAGCTAATCAAATTAATGGAAATTATTTCAATTATCCTGTCTTTAAAGGAACAGCTACAGCTAGAGACCAAGTAGGTGGGTTAATCACTCAAGTTTTATTAGGAAACGAAACAATCGATCAAGCTTTTGATAGAGCTGAACAATTAACAAATATTAACATGTAGAGGTAAATATGAAGAAAAGTACAATTATATATGCAAATTTATTTACTGTAGGCTTATTAATAAGCATGGTTTCATGTTCGCCTTCTTATATTGATTTTGCAAATGATAGCAATGTTAAATTAACTTTAGAATACGAAGGTCATGACTTTTTTAAAGACGGAATTGCCGAAGTAGAATTATATAACTCGATTGATGGTGATACTGCTCATTTTGTTATGGCAGGAGATAGAGAAAATGAACTTATTAAAGCTAGATTTTATGGTATAGATACTCCTGAATCTACTGGAAAAGTTCAAGAATATGGCAAAGCTGCTTCAAACTTTACTAAAGAAAAATTAGAGAATGCAAATGAAAACGGAACAATTGTTATTTCTTCGCCATTTTTTGAATATGGCGTTCCAGAAGTTGATTCAACTGGTGGCAGATATTTATCTTTAATTTGGATAAATGAAGAAAAAGAACATGCTCCAATTGATGAATTAGTTTGTTTAAATTTATTAATTGTTCAAGAAGGTTATTCTTGGGTTAAAAATTTAAACGAAATTCCTGAATATGTTGACACTTTTACAAGCGCTGAGCAACAAGCTAGAGATTTAAAATTAAATTTATTCTCTGGAGAACCTGATCCATTATTTAATTATGGAGATTACGTTGATGTTTCTTTGCTCGAACTTAAAAACGCCGTTGTTAATTCATTAAAAGATCCATCTTATGAAAATCCTTACGATGGAGCAAATGTTAGAATTCAAGGAACTATTGCTGGATATACCGATAATATTCTTTATTTACAAGGTTTTTTTGATGAGGAAACCGGTTCAACTAATCCAGAAGGAGAATATGCTGGAATAAATATTTTTACTGGAATGAGTGCAGTTCCTACAAAATTTACTACTAAAAATAACTATATCCAACTTTGTGGAGTTGCTGAAGATAGTGAAAATTTTGGTTTTCAAATTACTGGAGTTTATTCTTTACCTCGAGTTGATATTAATTCAAACGAAAATGATGGAAAAGTCTTATTTACTGCTGATAAAATTGATGACTCTTTAAAGGTGCATGATTTTACTTTTGAACCTGAAGAATTAAAGAGCGAACAATTTGATTGTTTATTTTCTCCAGTTAACTTAACTGAAGAAGTTGTAGTTACTGGTGGATATGATGGAGACGACTCTTTAACTTTATATATTGAAACAACTGACGGAGTCGCTTTAGATTATAACGTTTATATTCCATTTGTTTATCGTCCAGATCCATCAAACCCAACGCTTTCTTATCGAACATACGAAGATTTTGTTGGAAAATCATTTAAAGTGAGTGGAGCAATTTATAATTTCCATAAAACTCGTAGTGGAAATATAAATTATCAATTAATCCCTGTTGATAGTGAAGGTTTTGCTTTAGTTAGCGAAACAAATATGGAATAAGGAGGCAAATTATGTATTGTTCTAATTGTGGATTGAATATTAATCAAGAAAAAATTCAAAAAGCATTAAAAAATGATAGTAAAAATGCTAGCAATATTAAATATTTAGCTAAATCTTTAATTTCCATAAAAAAATTCGCTGTTAATGAAAAGTTAATTGAAATAAAAGTAACTAATAAAGATGCTTATAAAGAAGAAAAGGTTAAATTAAATGCTTCTTTAAAAGAAGAAATTAGTTTAATTAAAGAAAAATTAAATGCTAACGATTTAGAATATTTCAAAAAAGAACTTAGTGTTAAAGAAAGTAGAACTTTAAATACACAAGATTATTTTGTTTGCCCTAGATGTGGAAAATTAGTTAGAACAAATTTAGATGAAAATGATATTAAATCCCTTGCTAGAGCAGGACATTCTGAAATTCATAGAGGAAGAAATAATATTTCTACTGGAATGTGTGCCTTAATGATTGGAATTATTTTGGCTGTTATTGGATTTATGTTCTTTGCTTTATCATTTAAAGCTACAAATGGTGGAGTTTTAGATACAACATGTGTCGAATTCTATGTCTTTATTTGTTTACTTGTCATAGGAATCGCATTAATTGTTTATGCCATAATTAATATTATTTATGGCAAAAACAAAACTAGAAGCTACGAATTATTATTACGAAACATTAATAACGGAGCTTTTCATCAATAGTTTTTTACTCTTTTAGTTAAATTAGAGTGAAAATAAATTATTTTATTTAGCATAAATTATTAATTAGGAGGATTTTATGTCTAGAAAAAAATTTAGAGGAACACTTCTTGCTGTTAGTTTATTAGCCTTCGGAGCAATGACTTTCAGTGTCGTTGGTTTAACTTCTTGCCAACAAAACGAAGTAGAAGAAGAAGACCCTGTTCTTGAAGGTGTCACTGCTGTTTCTATTACAAACAAAGAAGAACTTAGTGCTGATGGATGGTATGCTTTAACCGCTCAAAGAATGATTGAACTTTCTTTTACTGGTTCTCAAATCAATCCACAAGAAGCAATTTATAACGGCTCATTAGTTGTTACTTCATCCAATACAAATGTTGTTTCAATTCAAGGATTATATATCGCTCCAGCTGGAGAAGGTACTGCAACAGTTACTGTTACTGCTAAAACTGATAGTGGTGAAGTTAGTGATAGTGTTGAAGTCACTGTTTTACAAGCTTTAACTGAACCAGATCCAACAGAAATCACAGTTAGCGATTTATTAGCTTACGATTATGATGGTTATATGGCTGCTTTACCTCAACCAGTCTTTACTGTTACAGGTGTTGTTGGCGAATGGTATAACGATACAGTTCCTACAAAATATGGTAATTTCTATTTACATGATTTAGAAGATGATTCAAAGAGCATTATTGTTTATGGATCAACTTTAACTGAAGGCTCACTTGTATTTAACAATGGAACATGGGCATTTAATAACCCTCAAGACTTCTTAGATGCTGATGGCAACCCAACTGTTAAAAAAGGTGATACTGTCACAATGAAAGTCTTACTTGATAATTACAATGGAACTAACCAAATTCAAGGTGAATTCCTTAATATTGAAGAAGGCGTTACAATTGATTATGAATCAATTACAATCAGTGCTGATAAAACAACTCTCGATATTAATGACCATGCTACTTTAACTAATACATTCACACCTGAAAATGTTAACGTTGGCGATATTACTTACGAAGTTACTTCTGGAGAAGATGTTGTTGAAATCGTTGATAATGAATTAGTTTATGCAAGAAAAGCTGGCACAGCAACAATCGTTGGTAAAGGTGGTTCTGTTACTTCTGAACCTATTACAATTACTGTTACTGAAAACGAAATTACATATAATACAATTGAAAGTATTTATGATAAAGTCGGAGAAGACGTTGCATTCTATGGTAAATTCTTAGGTTCATATGCTGCTTCTCAAAACTATGGTATCTTCGTTGGAGATGGAGATTATGCAGTCTTTATTTATAGAGGTGAAGCTCCAGAAGGTGTTGAAGTTGGTGATGGATTAAAAGTTACTGGTTCAACAAGCGTCTATAATGGCGGATTCCAAGTTTCTGATGCTGATATTTTAGTTGATGATAAAACAAGAGGAAGTGAACCAACTACATTAGAAATCACAACTTTAGATGGAATCGATGGTAAAGATACAGGTAGAAAAGTCAAAGTTACAGGTACTGTTAGTGAAGTCGCTTTAGATAGCTATAGTAACGTTACTTTAAAAGTTACAACCGCTGAAGGAGCAGTTGTTGATGTTAAAGCTGATAGCCGTTATGTTAGTGAAGAAAATTGTAATGCTCTTGCTGCTTTAACTGATGGAGCAACAGCAACAATAGAAGGCTTTGTTACATTTAATGTTAGTAAATTAAATACTCTTCCTACTGATGCTACTGGATTACAAATTGTTAATCCTAGTGTTGTTGAATAGTTTATTTATTTAACAACCTTAAATAATATTTTATAAAGTTATGAAAAGGGAGAATTTGCACTAGGTGCTTTCTCCCTTTTATTAACACTTCTTTATTTTGACTTTATAAGAATTAAAATAATAAAATATCTTATGTTTTGAAAGTGAATAAATATAATATGAAAAAGTTTTTTAAGATTATAGCAGTAAGTTTTTTAACAATTCTAACAAGTGTTTCATGTAATAAAGTAGAAGAAGATTTAGGCGAAAAAGTTTTAGAAAGAACACTACATTTTTACGCATTAAATGATTTTCATGGAGCATATTTATATGATGAAGCATATGAACAAACTGGATTATCTAAAATAGGTAATTATTTAATAAATCAAAAAGAAAGTGATCCTGAAAATACCTTTATTATTTCAAGCGGAGATATGTTTCAAGGGGGAGCTGAAAGTAATATTACATATGGAAAAGTGGTAATTGATGCGATGAATGCTATCGGATTTGATTCCATGACAATTGGAAATCATGAATTTGATTGGGGAGAAGATGTTTTAAAGGAAATGAGTGAACAAATGGATTTTCCTCTTTTAGGAATCAATGTATTTTATGAAGAAGAAGATATAAGTGATTTAAATAAACTTACTCGCCCATCTTATTTATCAAGTTCAACAATTATTAAAAAAGAAGGTATAAAGGTTGGAATTATAGGTGCAATTATGCCAAATATCGATAGCTCGATTATTGCTAATATTGCTTCAATGTTTTATTATGCTCCTTCAATTAATTTAATAAAGAACGAAGCCACTAGATTAAGAAATGAAGAAAACTGCGATATAGTAGTTTTATCTACACATGATGGAAGTTCATTCTATTATGAAGATCTTTCTTCTTCATTAGATGCTATCTTTTTAGGTCACGAGCACGAAAAAATAGAAGGAAAATATGAAGATAGTAATGTTCCTTATGTTGAAGGATTAAATTATGGAAGTTATTTATCCCATATTTCACTAGATTTAAAATTAGAAAATAATCATTATAAAGTTGTTTCTTCTATAGTAGAAAATATTGAAACTTTTAATAATCCT
This sequence comes from uncultured Bacilli bacterium, assembly GCA_944349405.1. Lineage (GTDB taxonomy): Bacteria > Bacillota_I > Bacilli_A > RFN20 > CAG-826 > Onthovivens. The sequence goes on from CALVMY010000035.1 coordinate 5,331, forward strand.
TTATTTGAAGAAGAAAGTGAGAGAGTAAATAATACATATCTTCCTTATAAAGAAGAGGTCGAAAAGATTAGAGATGAGGTTTTATTTGTATTTGAAACTAATATTTCTAAATCAAAATTTTCTAGATATATAGCATATTCTTTGAAAGAATATGCTACTAATATTTACCCTAAATTACCAATAGATAGTGCTTTTATTAATAGTGGAGGAGTAAGGGATACTATTGAAAAAGGGGAATTTAGTTATGGGGATTTAATAAGAATTTATCCTTTTGAAAATAAAATAGCAATTATTGAATTTGATAAATATCTTACTTATCAAGCCTATATTAGTAATAAAGCTAATTTAGTTAGAAATGACCCTATTTTAAGTGATAATGGAAAATATTATGTTGCGACAATTGATTATGTTGCTTTAGAAAGTTATGGATATTCCAATATGATTTTACTTGATGAGTTTGCTAGAGACATCGTTGCATCAACTTTAAAAGATAAAGGATATATAGATATATAAAGGTATAAATATATTAATTATTTACGATGACCACCTATTTGATTATGTCTTTCTTTAATAGTTGAATCTTCTTTTTTACTATCTAATTTTAATAGTTTGTTTTTACCATATTTTTCTTGGATTAAATCAATATAATCATATAAAGCATTTTCTTTATCATATTCTTTATAATCTTTAAATAAATCAAGTTGTTCAAATGTTGGATTAACTAGATGAGAAAAAGATATACCAAGTCTTCTAATTGGTTTATTTTCAGTATATTTATCGAATAAATATTTAATTCCTTCATATATTTCTTTATTGTTATTAGTAGGGAAAGATAATGTTAATTCTTTAGAAAATCCAAGATCTTCACTACTTAAAGAATATCCGACCGCTAAATGAATAACTGATGTTTTTTTGCCAATTTCTCTAAGACGAAAACATAAATCATCATTCATTTCTTTTAAAACTAATAAAGCCCCTTTTTTAGTATAATCTTTCATTAAAACTTGGCCATTAGAGATTGCTTTATTAACTGGAATATATTTTTCTCTAATATTAGTTTCATCAATCCCATTAGCGTGATTATGTAATTCTTCACCTAAAACACCAAATAATTTAACTAACTTTTCTTTAGGATAGGTTGCTAAATCTTTAACGCTATATATTCCAATTCGATTTAATCTAGCTAGATATCCTTGAGATATCCCCCATATTTTATTTAATGGTTTAATAGGCCATAATTTTTCTTTTATTTCGTTAGTATAGATTTCTCCAATAAAATTAGGATCCTTTTTTCCATAAATATCATCAGCAACTTTTGCTAAAAACATATTTGAACCAAGCCCACAAGTAGCGGTTAAGCCTGTCTGATCTTTAATTCTTGTTAATATTTTTTTAGCTAGTTCATAAGGAGTTGATTTATATAATTTTAAATACGGTGTTAAATCTAAAAAAGATTCATCAATTGAATAAGTATGAACATCATCTAATCCAACAAAATCTAAAAAGATTGAAACTATTTCAGCGCTTTTTTTAACATATAAACCCATTCGAGGAGTTGCATAAATCATATTTTTAATATGTTTAGGCAAATCTTTTCTTCGACAAACACTAGGAACTCCAATACTTTTTAAATAAGGCGTTACTGAAAGGACAATACTAGCTTCTTTTCTTGATAAATCAGTTACAGCTAAAGGAGTAGAAAAAGGATCAAGTCCTCTTTCAACGCATTCTACTGAAGAATAGAATGATTTCATATCGATAACGGCAATAACCTTTTTTTGATTAGTAATTTTTTCTTCCATAACTAAGTATAAAAATTATAAAGGTTTAACTATTAAATAATAAGAATTGATTTTTAAAATTAAACTTTTATTTACTTATTAAACTCTTTTCTTGATATAATTCATTTTAAATTATGTTAAAAACTAAAAAAGTTGGATTAAAAGATATTGCTAAAAACTTAGAACTCTCAATTAATACTGTCTCTCATGCCTTAAGAGATTTAGATGATATTAGTGAAGAAACAAAAGAGATTGTTCGAAAAGAGGCTTTACGACTTGGTTATCAAGCAAAAGGATATACTTTTAAATTTTCTAAAGTTTATACAATCGCTTTAGTTTTTGATTCTTTTCGTAATCCTTATTTTGCTTTAATGGGTCAAATGATCGTTGATAAAATTGAAAAAGAAAAGTTTGATTTGCTGGTAATAAATACTAATGAATTTAAAAAAATCGATGAAGAAATTATTAAAAAATGTTTATATCGTAAAGTAGATGCGATTATTTCTTTTAATGAATTTGAAACTAAAGCAGTAGAACTTGCTAAATTAAATAATATTGCTTTAGAGTTAATTGGAAGAGTCTCAGATAATGATTATGTCGATTCTTTATTTACGGATGATATTAAAGGAGGAGAAATTGCTACTTCTTATTTAATCTCTAAAGGCTCTAGAAAACTTATATATGTATATGAAATAGGTAGCGAAGCTTCTAAAAGAAGATTAATCGGATTTTTAAAAGTTATAGATGAATATAATAATAACAACAATAATAACAATAATAAAATTACATATAAATTAGTTACATTTAAAGAATCAACATTAGATTTATATAATCTCATTATAAAAGAAAATTACGATGGAATTTTCTTTTATAATGATCGAGTATTAACACTATTTTTAATGTATTCTAAAGAATACTATGAATTATTTAATAAGATAAATATAATTGGATTTGATAACGATATAAAAAGATTAGGATTTCATTTTACATATCCTTCAATTGATTTTGATTATGAAAGTATCTCTAAAAAAGCAATTGAGATATTAAAAAAGAGACTACTTTATAAAAGTAATGAGAAGGCTAATAAAATAAAATTTGATGTTTTTTTAAATGAAAATAAATAAAAATAATTAATAATTTTAAACATTATTAATTTCTTAAAGCATTTTATTTAATTTTGACAATATTATTTAGTTATTTAATTAAAAATTTTTCTTTAAAAATAGTCGATTATAAGCACATTAATCAACATTAATATTAATGTTTTTATAAAAAAAGTTGATATGAAAGCGCTTTCAAACTATAATTAAAGAGACTAAAAGATAAGAAATAGATTCATAATGAAATGTTTTATTATCTTGGTTATACGGAATTATTAGGAGGAAACATTAAATAATATGAAAAAAAGATTAATTCCAGGTCTTGCACTTGCTGCTTTATTAACAGTAGGTTTAGTCGCATGTAATCCAACAACACCAGACGAACCTGTTGGTCCAGGTGGTGATGATGATAAACCTGTAACACCTGTTGAAACACCAGTTAATGAAAGACCACTTATTTTCTATAACAGACAACCTCAAATCGCTGGTACAAACGAAGTCGATCCAGATGTCATGAATTGGAGTGATTTAACATTCTATGGTGGATTCGATGCTGTTGCTGGTGGTGCTACACAAGGAGAAATGGTCGTTGATTATATCAAAGAACATGCTGCTGAAATGGATACAAACGGCGATGGCACAATTGGCTACGTTTTAGCTATCGGACAAAACTCACACAATGACTCTGCTGCTCGTACAATCGGTGTTAGAACTGCTTTAGGTACAGGAACTACAGCTGATGATACAGTTGCTACTGGAATTGGTGAAATTGTTGCTAACGATGGAACAACTTATAAAGTTCAAGAATTAGCTACTCAAGAAATGAGAGATACTGCTGGTCCATGGAGCCAAGCTGTTGCCGCAAATACTATGGCTGGTTGGATTAACCAATTCGGTGATCAAATCGACTTAGTCGTTTCTAATAACGATGGTATGGCTGAAGGTATGATTAACCAATATGGCGGAAGAGAAATTCCAACATTCGGTTATGATGCTAACGCTTCAACTCTCGACCTTATCTTAGCTGGTGGATCAATGAAAGGTACAATTTCACAAAATCACCACGCTCAAGTCTTAACAGTTTTACAAGTTTTAAGAAACTACTTTGATGGTGAAACTGGAAGTGCTCTTTATACAAAAGGCTTCAAAGAAGCAGATAAAGCTGGTAACCAAATCGAATCAGCTAGTGTTGCTTATGATGCTACAACAAAAGCATTATTAGCAGAAAACGGAATTGTTACTAGTGAAAATGCTCAATCAGTTAAAGATGACGTCTTAGATCCAGGTATTGTTAATACAACTGCTGATAAAGAAACACGTAATATCTTATGGACAGTTTATTCAGCTACTGATAACTTCCTTAACCAATCATACGTTCCAACTGTTAAAAGATACCTTGATTTCTATAACTTCGAGGTTACATTCATTTATGGTGATGGTACTGCTGAATCATCAATTACTAACAGCTTCGTTAACTTAGGTAATTATGATGCATATGTTGTCAACATGGTTGAAACAAGTAGTGGTGCATTATACGAAGATTTACTCGATCAAGCATCCTAATCATAATTTATAAAATGATTTTTTAGGCCACTATTATTTACTTTTTAAAAGAGGATAATTGTGGCCTCTTTTGTTAAAAAGGAGTCTAATATGAGTGATAATATATTAGAATTAAGAAATATTTCTAAAGCATTCGGCAGAAATAGAGTCCTTACTAACATTGACTTAGAATTAAAAAGAGGTACTGTTTTAGGCCTTATGGGTGAAAATGGTGCTGGAAAATCAACAATGATGAAAATTCTTTTTGGTATTTATTCTAAGGATGATGGAAGAATTTTCTTTGATGGCAAAGAAGTTGAGTTCGCAAGTCCAAAAGATGCTTTAGAAAATGGTGTCGCAATGGTTCACCAAGAATTAAATCAATGTCTTGAAAGAAATGTTGTCGATAACCTTTTCTTAGGAAAATATAGAACAAAATTTGGAATCGTTAATGAAAAAGCAATGAGAGAAAAAGCAAACCAATTATTCTCTCGTTTAGGTATTTTTGTTGATTTAGATGTTCCAATGAAAACAATGTCAGTTTCACAAAGACAAATGTGTGAAATTGCAAAAGCCGTTTCTTATGATGCAAAAGTCATTGTTCTTGACGAACCTACCTCATCGTTAACAGAAAGAGAAGTTAGAAAACTCTTTAAAATTGTTTCAGATTTAAGAGCACAAGGCGTTTCTTTCGTTTATATTTCTCATAAAATGGATGAAATTTTCGAAATTTGTGATGAAGTTAGTGTTCTTAGAGATGGTCATATGATTATGACTAAACCAGTCAAAGAAACAAATATGGGTGAAATTGTTAGCGCAATGGTTGGTAGATCTCTTGATCAAAGATTCCCTCCTGTTGATAATGTTCCAGGAGAGGTGGCTCTTGAAGTAAAAAATTTATCAACAAAATTTGCCCCTATATTAAAAGATGTTAGTCTTTCTGTTAGAAGAGGCGAAGTTTTTGGAATTTATGGCTTAGTTGGTGCTGGTAGAAGTGAACTTCTTGAATCTTTATTTGGTGCAAGAACTATTGCTACTGGCGAAATTATTTATGAAGGAAAGAAACTTAACTTCAAAAATACACATGATGCAATGGAATCACATTTTGCATTCGTTACTGAAGAAAGAAAAGTTAATGGTATGTTTGCAAAAGGCTCGCTTATCTATAATACATGTATTTGTAACTTAAAGAGATATATGCATTATGGAGCCTTATCAAATAAGAAGATGAAAGATGCTACTGTTAAAGAACTTACTTTAATGAATACAAAATATAGTGATGAAGTAGATTTAATTACTTCTTTATCTGGTGGTAACCAACAAAAGGTTATTATTGGTAAATGGCTTGAAAGATCACCTGATGTCTTACTTCTTGATGAACCAACTAGAGGTATTGATATCGGTGCTAAATATGAAATTTACCAACTTATTAATAAGATGGCTAAAGAAGGTAAAATTATTATCGTCGTTTCTAGTGAAATGCCAGAAATCTTAGGTATTACTAATAGAATTGGCGTTATGAGTAACTATCGTCTTGCAGGTATTGTTAATACTAATGAAACAAACCAAGAAGAGTTACTTAGATTAAGTGCAATGTATTTATAGGAGAATGTTTTATGAGTAAGAATACTATCTCATTAGAAACCTATGATCTTAAAGCAGTTAAGCATGAAATCCATATTTTTCAAAGGAAGCTCGCTGAATTAAGAAAAGATGGTTCAACAAAAGCCTTACAGTTAGAAGAACAAATCGGTGTTATTAAAGACGATAAATTAATTTCTAATGCCGATAAAAAAGCTAAGATTGCCGAGTTAAAAGAAGGTGTCAAAGAAGCTAAAAAAGTTAAGGCTGGTTATAAAGAAGAAGAAAAACAACTTGTTGCTGAAGCAAAGCAATATTTAAAAGAAAATTTAGATACATATTATGTAGCTAAAAAAGAAGAATCAAAAACTCTTAAAAAAGAAGAAAATGATAAATATGCTCAAGAAGTTGCTCAAACAAAAGCTGAATTTAAAGAAAAATTTGCTGTTGAAAGTCAACCTTTAGAAGGTGAAACTAAAGAGCAAACAAAAGCAAGAATCGCTATTTTAAAGAGAACTCATTCTTCAAAATTATATGAATTAAAATTAAATCATAAAAAGAGATTATCGGATATTAAAACTGAAGTTCATGAAATTTATCTTGATAAAGTTAGATATCTCAACAGTTTCAATGATGACAAATTACTCTTTAATGAAAAAATGGCTGCTAACTTTGAAAGATATGTTTATCGTTTCAATATTAAAGACTTCTTATTAAAAAACGGTCTTTATATCGTCATGATTCTTTTCTTCATTGTTTGTGGAATTGTTTCTGAACCAATGGGCAAAGGCCAACTCTTCGATCCTCAATTTAGAAACATCTTTGAAATTTTGAATCAATCTTCACCTCGTATCTTCTTAGCACTTGGTGTTGCTGGATTAATTCTTCTTGCAGGTACTGACCTTTCTATTGGTAGAATGGTTGGTTTATCAGCATGTATTACCTGTATGTTCCTTTATCCAAGAATAAACATTATGCCTGTTTTTGGACATTATTTAGATTTCTCTGGACTTCCAGGAGCATTAAGAATTGTCCTTGCTTTAGTAGTAACTATGGTATTTACTACATTATTCTCATTAATTGCTGGATTCTTCTCTGCAAAATTCAAAATGCATCCATTCATTTCAACAATGGGTACTCAACTTATTATCTTCGGTTTAACCGCAGTTGCTACAAACTCAATCAATACTGGTGTTATTGATATGGATTTAAAAAATGCAATCGCAGGAAAAATCTTTAATAATACATTCCCATTATTATTAATCTATGCAATTATTGGTATTTTAATTGTTTCATTTATTTGGAACAAAACTAAATTCGGTAAGAATATGTATGCTGTCGGTGGAAACGCAGAAGCTGCTAGTGTCTCAGGTATTTCAGTATTCTGGGTAACAATGGGCGTCTTCATTATGGCTGGTGTTCTTTATGGATTTGGTGGATTCTTCGAAGCTGCTAGAATTGGTACTGGTAAATTCGATACTGGTACAGGTTATGAAACCGATGCTATCGCTGCTTGTGTTGTTGGTGGTATCTCATTCTCTGGTGGTATTGGTAAGATTAGTGGTGCAGTCTTTGGCGCAATCGTCTTTACAGCTATGACTTATGCTTTAACATTCTTAGGATTAAACCCATATTATCAATATATCTTAAGAGGTGTTGTCATTATTGCTGCAGTTGCTCTTGACTGTTTAAAATATTTAAAGAAGAAATAGAAATTAGATTATTCTTCTTATTTAAAAATAAATGCACCTTCTCAATTGAGAAGGTGCTTATTTATTTATAAAATAGATAAAGAAGGGTTTGATTATTATTATGAGTGGTTTAGAAATATTCTTTTTATCTTTTATTTTAGGATTTGTGTCAAATTATATTTTAGATCTTAAATATCTTAAATATTTAAGAGGTGAGACAAGTGTTAAATATAATGATATTGCAGTTATTTTAACTTCAATTATTTGGGGTAGCCCAGTAGTTTTATTTATGTATGCGATATTTAGTGAAATAAGAATTGAAGATGCTTCACATTCCCATCGTTTACTTATTTCAGAAATAATTATTTTAATTATTCAAATAGTAGCAGTAGTTTTATTAGCTGTTTTTAATCTTTTAACTTTACCTGAAACCAATAATAGTGAGACTTTAACTTCATTATTAAGAGTATTATTTATTCATCAATAAAATTAGAATTTAATTTTTGTAAAAAAGTAATTAAAGAGAAGAATTCTGAAGGAGAGATATCTTTAGAGACATATAAATTAATTCTATTATCTTTAATATTTATTTCAAAAGTTGAATAAGTAAATAAACTTTCTAAATTAACGTCATTTTCAATTACTTTATGATATGAAAATGGTTTAAATGTTGCAAAATATGATTTAACACTTTTTTCTTTCTTTTTAAATTTAGAATAATAAGAAAGAAGAGTAAAAATATAATAAGAGAGTTCATTATCAATTAAAACAATATCACATTTATTATCAATACAGTTTTTTAAAGGAATATATTCTTTAAATTCATTAATATTAGTTTTAACAAAATTATATATAGGATCTTTTTTATAGTTATATTTTTCAACTATCCCTAAAGAAATATTTTTATTTTCATTCTCTTTTAAAATATATTTATTATAAAAATTGATAACGTTATCAATTTTTATTTTTAAATCTTCTTCTTTAATATCTTTATTAAAGAATAAATAGATTCTTTTTTCATTAATCATCGTATCATCATGAATTCGAAAGACTATATTTTCTTCATTATTATTACAAAAAGATTCAAAATCATTATAAGTTTTAATAAAAAAATTAATTGATTTTAAATCATCTTCATCAAATTTATTTCTTCTTCTTATTTTTTTAAAATCATCTAATTCATTAAATTCACTTCCATCTGCTTTAACATAAATTTCAACATTTCCATTTATTGCATTATAACTTCTTAAAGTAGCCATAACTACGCTAGAAGAAGTAAAATCATTCATCTCTAAATATAATTTCATAATTAAATTTTCCTTTTTTTTTATCTTTATTATTTTATCATTATTTTACTTAGATTCTTACTTTAAATCTAAAAGTTCTAAATTAATTAGATTCATTATTTTTAAAGAATATAAAAATAATATATAATAACTAATACTTGCGGGCTTGATGAAATTGGTAGACATGCAAGACTTAGAATCTTGTGCCTTATAAGCGTAGGGATTCGACTTCCCTAGCCCGCACCAAAAAATAAAAAAAATTTAAATTAAATATATTAACTTATATATAACTAATAAATAGAATCTACTTTTATAAATTCTTCATATATATTATTCGAATTTAATAAATATTTATTTATTAAATTCACTATTATTAATAAAAAAATCATTAAATAAAAAGAAAAAGAAGTAAATATAGTAGTTAGATTAACTAAAGAAAAAGAAGAAGAGATTAATAATGTTTCAATAAATAAAGTTAAAGAAGTTAAAGGCGCATTATTAATTAATGAAAAAAATAAAATCATTGAATAAAGAATTAATATTTCTTCTTCATTACTATTAATGAATAGATAAGAAGGAGTAGAAATAGAATTATTAAATAAAAGAATTGATATTTTTCCGCTTAAAGCACCTAGACACATTAAAGGTATAACTATTCCTCCACTGACCTTCCCATTACCTAAAAAGGACAAAAATAAACCTCTTAATAAAAGAATAAATATTAATATATATAGATTATTAAAGTTAGTTAAAGAAGTTATAATATTTCTTCCATTTCCTAGTAAATCAAAAATAAAATAACCTAATATAAAAAAGATTAAAAAGAAGATAAAAGCACGATATTTAATAAAAAAATTATTTTTATATTTATTAAATTTCATCCTTATAAAAATAATTAATTTTTTAAAATAATAACTAATTAAAAGGGTAAACAAAATAATAATTATTAAAACTAAAACCTTATTAAAAGAGATAAAAGAAAAAGAAGAAACACTGATTAAACGAACATTATTTATTAAAAAAGCTACAAAAAATGAAGAAAAAGAGACGATAAACGCAAAAAATAATGATTTAAAACTAAATTTATGTAATCCTTCTTCATAAGAATAAATTATTCCTGAAAGAGGCGAAAGAAAAGCACAGCCAAATCCAGCCCCACTAGCAAAAGCAATATTTGTTAAATTTTCTTCCTCTTTAAAGATTTTATTAGCGACTTTTCCAACTCTTGCCCCTAAAGAAATCGAAGGCCCTTCGCTTCCTAAAGTAAATAAAGAATAAGATGAAATATATGAATTAATAATTGTTAAAGGTATATCTCTAGCTTTTAACTTTTCAATATTTTCCTTTCTTTCAATTACTTTTTCAACTAAAGGTATGCCGCTTCCATCAAGAGTATTAAATTTTAAGATTAAAAAATAATTTATTAACGAAAGAAGAATAAAAACTATTAGGTTGGTTAAAATTAAATACCATTCTTTATATGTAAACATAATTGAAGCTAAAGAAAAGACGTATTGGAGCCCTTTTTGATAAATTCCAACAACTAATCCAACACTAATTCCTGAAAAAAGTGCCAATAAAAGATGTTTAAAAAAAATAAAGAATTGCTTTTTATTCATAAACGCCTTAATTTTAGTCTTTTAAAAAGAATGATTCAATTTATGAAAGAAAAAAATGATAAAATATTATTCAAGTTAATTAACCTTAAAAGCAAAGATAAATTATTAACTAAGGAGAAAAAGAAAATGATTAAAGTTGGGTTCTTAGGGGCTGGAAATATTGCTCACACACTCGCAAAAACATTCTTATTTTTAAAAGATAAGTATGAACTTTATGGAGTCGCTAGTAAAGAAAATAAAAGAAGTGAAGAATTTAAAAATAAGTATGGATTTAAAAAAGCATATAAAGATTATGAAGAGATGTTAAATGATAAAGATATTGAACTTGTTTATATTTCTACAACAATTGCTGAACATTATAAACATATTAAAATGTGTTTAGAACATAACAAAAAAGTTTTGTGTGAAAAAGCTTTTTGTGCATCTTATAGTGAAGCAAAAGAAGTTGTTAGTTTAGCTAGAAAGAAAAATTTATTTTTAGCCGAAGCTATTTGGACTCGTTATATGCCTTCTAGAGGCATAATCACTTCTTTAATTTTAAGTGGAGCAATTGGTGATCCTTATTATATTGAGGCTAATTTAGGATATCGAATTTTTGAAAAAGAAAGAATTTATTCTCCTTTTCTAGGTGGAGGAGCACTTCTAGATGTAGGAGTTTATCCACTTAATTTTATTGATATGTTTGTAGGGGATAAAATTAAAGAAATTAATACGATGTGTAAACTTTTTAATACTGGAGTTGATGAAACAATTATTGGAAACATTACTTTTAATAATGGAATAATGGCTCAATTTTTTACAACAATTAATGATTCAACTTCTAGAGATGGCTATATTTATGGGAAAGATGGTTATCTTAAAGTAATTAACATTAACAATCCAGAAAAAATAGAAATTTATAAAAAAGAAGAAGATAAAAACTATGCTTCTTTAGTTTCATCAATTAACGTCAAAGAAGAATTTAATGGTTATGAATATGAGTTAATGGAAACTTATTCTTCAATTACAAGTGGGCATAATGAAAATCCTTCGATGAGTTTAG
>CALVMY010000036.1 GCA_944349405.1 uncultured Bacilli bacterium
TTTGACCAAATTTAATCTCTCATCATCACTAAAATATTTTCCCATTTGTTCACCTCCATAAAAAAATCCTACAAGATTTTATTCAAGTAGGAAATTTTAATTTAGATGCAAATCTTTTACTTATACCATTTTTCTAGTAGAACCAAATTTTAAAAATCCGTTGGATCGAAACAATTTTTATCTACTAGCAATACGCCAAAAATGAAAAAAAGCCCGATTTCTCGAGCAAATATCGTTCACTTTAATACCTTTAGTTTGTATCAAAATATTAGTTATAAGATGGTGGAGATGCGGAGAATTGAACTCCGGTCCAAGAATTATCCCCCACTACTTCTACAGTTTAGTTAAGATTTAAATTTTGCGACCTATCAACCTTAACAAACTTACCAATCGCTAGATTATTAAATTTAATTTAAACTTATAATCATTGTTTAAACGAGTTTCTTAACTATCACAGAATAAAATTCAATAAGAAGAAACGAAGAATTTTATTCCGGCATTCTTTTAAATTAAATGTGATTACTGAACTAAGCAGCGAATGCTAATCTTTGATTTCTGTTGCCAGATATTTGTTTTTAGTCTATAAGGCGACAAACCCACTGCATATAGTGTAAAATTAGTCCCTGTCGAAACCAAGACATCCCCATTTTTTATATTTTTTAAATCAAAGATTGCTAAATTATAATAATAAAGTGGATATAATGCAAGTTTATGCCTTATCTATAAGCTCAAATAATTCCTCAAAGTCTTCACTTAAAGGATATTTATTGATGTCTTTTTTATCTATCCAAAATATTTCTCCTTCTTTTGAGGAATGAACCTCGCCTTCAAAATCATCGCTTTTATATAAAAATCCTAAATAACGATTATTTTCTTCCCGCTTCCATTCTTTTATAGCACATAATTTAACACTTTTTAAAGTTAATCCAGTCTCTTCTTTTATTTCTCGATAAACACTTTCTTCAATACTTTCTCCTTCTTCAACATGTCCTCCTGGAAATGAAAGACCTGGCCAATCACTTTTTTTACGATTTATAACGAGTATTTTCCCATTTTTATAAACCATAACCATATTTGTTAAAATACATTTTTGATAATTTTTATCCATAAATTTTTATATCTAAATTCCTTTAAATAGTATATACTATTTAAGCGTTGAGGTGAAAAGTAATGGCAAATAAAAACGTAAAGGCAAAAAAAGTTAATAAAAAAAGCTTCAATTGGAATAAGGTTTTCTTTTATGCTAAATCTTTATTTAATAATGGAATCGTAAAAGAAATTGGTATAAGACACTGGATTTCATCAATATTTATATTTTTAATTGCAGTCTTTATTTCTGTAATTCCAGTTTTAACTACTGAAGCAACTAGAAGTGGTTCTTCTACAATTAATAGTGCATTTAACGATGTTTTAGTCGAATCTTTATATAACTATGTTAATGATGAAGATTCACCAGATTTTAAAATTGAAAATCATAAAGCAAGTTTAACAAATGGTGATGGCGCTTCTTCTATTTTTACTTATGAAAGAGAAGGCTATCGCATGGATTATTATTTCTTTGATACTACTGAAGGAAATCCAACCTTACAAGATCAAGCAAATTCTGTTTTAGAAAATAATCCAAATATTCAATCTCATTTCTTTATCTCTACTTCTGCTTTCCAAGTTTCTATTATCAATCCTTCAACTGGAAGTTCAGTTGGACAAGCAAATGGTGGATTTAATCATATAGAAAATATTCCTTCATTTAAAGAATATATTAAAGAAGGGGGTGATACTTCTCTACCATTAAACGAGGTAAAAACTGCTTATAATAATAAGTTAAATGAATTCTTTGATCTTGGATATTTAGACTTAAGAGGACAGCAAGTTGGAATGGCTGTTGGAATTTGTTTGGGTATTAATGCTGGTATTACAATTATTGTTATTCCTATCTTATTCTTATTAACAAGAGGTAAAAATAATCCAAATAGAAGTATTAAATTTTATCAAGTTATGGGTATTGGATTCCACGCTACTCTCTCTCCTGCAATTATCGCATTAATCTTAGGATATATTATGGGAGGAAGCTTCCAATATATGACAATGCTTTATGTCATGTGTTATGGCTTTAGAGCAATGTGGCTTGCAATGAAATATTTAAGACCGCCAGTTGAATAAAATTAATTTATTTAAAACTAACAAAGATGAATCAAATAACATTGATTCATCTTTTTTTAAAGTATCTAAACTTATAAATGAAATTGATGGTTGAAATACCTAAATAATTAAAAATGGTTTAATAGTCCATGAAAAACTCCTTTATTAAAACCATTACTATATTAAAAGGAGGTTTTTTGATAAAAACTCTATAGGGAATTCCCTACAAATTTTTAAAGAACTCTTTTTAAATTAATACTTATCTATATAACTTATCTTAAAAATAAAAAACTATCTATTTAGATGTTAGATAGTTTAATTTCTAATCGTTTTTAATTTAATAATTATAATAAAAATGATGTTATAAGATTTATTGCTGTTGTAGTTGTATCTCCACTTGTATCAGTTGAAGAAGAAGCGTCTCCTCCTAAAACAGTTGAAAGTAAAGCTAAAAATAAGAATACTATTCCAAATCCGAGTGTTAAATAAGAGACAATAAGTTCACTACCTCTTTCCTTTGTTTTAACAAATACGTTAAGTCCGCCACCAGTAATTGCACCAGAAGCACCTTCACTCTTACCACCTTGGAGTAAACTTAAAACAATGATAACTACGCAAATAATCCAAAATATCCAATCATACCATTGCATAAATCTTTCCTCCTTAAATCGCTTAATTATTTTAAGATAAAACTTATATAAAGTCTATATTTTTTAAACTATAGATTTAGTAAATAAATTAATAGATTTTATTATTTTTTTAACATGTCTTTTAAATCAAATAATAACTCTCTAAGTTCGATCGCTTTTTCAAAATCAAATACTTTAGCGGCTTTTTTCATCTCACTTTCAACTTGTTTAATCTTAATTTCAATCTCTTTTTTAGTTAATTTAGCATCTTCTTTTGAAATATCTAATCCATTATCTTCATGAGTTATCGCATGAATTGGAGAAACAATTGGCTTAATAATTGTAGTAGGAATAATTCCGTTTTCTTCATTATATTTTTCTTGAATTTCTCTTCTTCTATTTGTTTCATCAATACAATTTTGCATTGATTCAGTAATATTATCGGCATACATTATTGCTTCGCCATGCTCATTTCTTGCCGCTCTACCTACTACTTGAATTAAACTACGTTCGCTTCTTAAAAAACCTTCTTTATCAGCATCTAAAATTGCAATTAATGAAACTTCTGGAATATCTAATCCTTCTCTTAAAAGGTTAATTCCTACTAAACAATCGTATTTTCCTTTTCTTAATTGATAAATTATTTCACTTCTTTCTAAAGTTTTACATTCACTATGAAGATAGACAGTTTTTATGCCTCTTTCTTTTAAATATTTAGTTAAATCTTCGGCCATTCTAATTGTTAAAGTAACAACCATTGTTCTTTCACTCTTTTTAATTCGTTCTTCAATTTCATAGACCAAATCATCAATTTGTCCTAAAGAAGGGCGCACTGAAATATTAGGATCTAATAAACCGGTTGGTCGAATAATTTGTTCAACAAAATGATTATCAGTTTTACTTAACTCATAATCTCCTGGAGTTGCACTAGTAAAAATAACTTGATTAAATTCATTTTGAAATTCATCAAAATTTAAAGGTCGATTATCTAAAGCACTAGGAAGCCTAAACCCATATTCAACAAGAGTAAGTTTTCTACTTCTATCACCATTAAACATTCCTCTGACTTGAGGAATTGTCGCATGAGATTCATCGATAATCATTAAATAATCTTTTGGAAAATAGTCCATTAAACAGAATGGTTTTTCACCCTCTTTTCTTCCATCAATATGTCTAGAATAATTTTCTATTCCTGGACACATTCCAAATTCACGTAAAGATTCGACATCTTGCCTTGTTCTAAGTTCTATTCTTTCAGCTTCTAATAATTTGCCTTCACTTTTAAAATAGGCGATTCTTTCATCTAATTCTTCTAATATTCTTTCACAAGCTTTGTCGATTCTTTCTTTAGTCGAAGCATGATCATAAGCCGGCATAAAATTAAAAACTTTATAAGATTCAATAATTTCGCCAGTTAAATAATCTACTTTATATATTCCATCAACTGTATCTCCAAACATCTCAATACGAATATAAGTATCTTTATCATCAGCTCCCATTACCGAAATAGTATCTCCGCTTACTCTAAATCTACCTGGAGCAAGGTCAATATCGTTTCTTTTATATTGAGAATCAATCAGTTTTTTATAAAAAGCTTTAACATCTAAATCTTCATCGACTCTTAATTCAAAAATTAATTTTTTATATTCTTCAGGATCGGTAAGACCATAAATTGATGCAACCGAAGCAACAACTATTGTATCTCTTCTAGAAACAATCGAGTTAACCGCACTGACTCTCATCATTTCTATTTCTTCATTCATCATCGCAGATTTTTCAATATAAGTATCGCTAGCAACAACATAAGCTTCAGGTTGATAAAAATCAAAGTTTGAAACAAAATATTCTACTCTGTTATTAGGAAATAGTTCTTTCATTTCTTGATAAAGCTGTCCAGCCAAAGTTTTATTATGAACTAAAATTAAAGTTGGTTTTTGGACATTTAAAATAACATTGGCCATAGTAAAAGTTTTACCAGTACCTGTTGCCCCTAATAAAACTTGAAATTTCTTATTCTTATTTAATCCATCAACAAGTTCTTTTATTGCAGTTGGTTGATCACCGGTTGGTTTAAAATTAGAAATTAATTCAAATGGTTTATTGCTTGTCATTTTTATTTATCTTTTTCCCTAATTTTTTTAATTTAGTTATATTATTATCTTTACTTGAGTGTAATGGAGTAAATCCTTCTCCGTTAACCGTTTGACATTCACCAATAGTTAAAAAAGCGTCTTTATCAATTTCAGCAACAATATCTTTAACTTTTAAAAGTTCATCTCTTGAAAAAATAATTCTTACACATATTTTTTCTTCGTTTGAATATCCACCAGTAACATGATAAATAGTTACACTTCTATCTAAATCATTGATGATTTTTTCTTTTATTTCATCACTTTTTTCAGTAATTATATCAGCAAAATAAGCTCCAGATTGACGATCATAAATAAATTCAATCATCATAGCACATAAAACAGCTGCAAAAATACCAATTAATCCAGCGATAAATCCAATCGAAGAAAGTTTTGCAGCATTTAAAATTAAGCCACCAATAACAACAAGACCATCAAAAATAAAAGCTGAAACTGAAGTTTTTAAACCAGTGTATTTATTTAAAATAAAGGCCAAAATATCAAATCCTCCAGTAGAACCTCCGCCTATAAAAGTAATGCCACATCCTAAACCAGTAAAAGCGCCTCCAATAAGTCCACAAATTATCATTCTTCCAGCTTCTAAAGCCTCTAAATTTGTAAGTTCTAGTACACTACTTGAAGTATTTATTTCAACACCAGTATTTATTATCAATCTAACTAAATATTCACCCATCCCACTTCTTAAAATTAAAGATACAAATAGTGGATAAAAAATTGAAGAAATAAGAGTTTTTAATGAAAATTTCCGTCCTAAGAAAATTAAACCAACAATATATAATCCCCAAGTAAAAATCATGACGATAATATCGACATCTAAAGGAATAAATTCAGAAATAATTAATGAAAAACCACTTAAACCGCCACTAACAATTCCAAAAGGAAGAAGGAAAACCGAAGCTCCAAAAGCAACAATAAAAGTACCAATAAGTACTAAAAAAACATTATAAATTTGTTTAAGTATTTTTTTATTTTTTTCACTAATTTTTGGCATTATCTTTGCTCCTCCTTTCTAAATATGAAAATATGAAGCCATCTAAATCTCCGTCCATCACTTCATCTATTTGAGTATTTTCATAGTTTGTTCGATTATCTTTTACTAAAGTATATGGGCAGAAGACATAGGATCTTATTTGAGAGCCCCATTCAATATTCTTTTGCTCTCCTATTATACCATTTATCTTATCCTTTTTCTTTTTCTCTTCTAATTCGTAAAGTTTAGATTTAAGCATATTCATCGCTATTTCTCTGTTTTTTAATTGTGTTCTTTCAATTTGAGAAGATACAACTATACCAGTTGGAAGGTGAGTAATTCTAATAGCTGTTTCAACTTTATTAACGTTTTGACCACCGGCTCCTCCACTTCGATAAGTATCAATTTTTAAATCACTAGGATTTATATCTACTTTTATAGAATCATCAAATTTAGGTGTAACATTTACACTTGCAAAAGAAGTGTGCCTTCTTTTATTACTATCAAAAGGGGAAATTCTAACTAAACGATGAACCCCTTTTTCTCCATTTAATAATCCATAGGCATTTTTACCTTCAACTAATAAAGTAACGGATTTTAAGCCAACTTCTTCACCTGCTAAATAATCGACAATTGTATATTTAAAATGTTTTCTTTCACAATATCGTTCATACATTCTTAAAAGCATATTAGCCCAATCACAAGCTTCGGTGCCTCCTGCTCCTGGATGTATTTCAATAAATGCATCTAAAGAATCGTATTCTCCATTAAAAAGTGCTTTTCTTCTTAACTCTTCAATAGAATAAAAAATGGCTTCGCTCTCGTTATTAAGGAGTTCGGCCATTTCAAAATCGTCTACATTTGTAGAAAAAGCTAAATCTTTTAATTCGGAAATTTTATTTTTTAATAATAAATAAGTTTCTTTATTATCAACAAGCTCATTTTTTTCATCTATAAGCTTTTTTGCTTCGCGTTGATTTGAATAAAAATTGTCTTTTAAAGATAACTCTTCAATCTCATTTATGCGGTTATTAATTTTTTCGTTGTCAAAGTAAGCCACCAAGAGAATTCAATAGCTCTTCCTTTAATAAAATGTTATTTCTTAATAATAGTAAATCCATATTTTAATTAGTGTGAATATCATCGTATTCATGTTCAACAGCTGCTTTTTTATCTTTATCAATATCAGAAATATTTAAAGCAGCATGGTCAACTTTTTCTTCCTTGTTTTCTTTTTCAATATTTTCTTTAACCTCTTCGCTAGCTTCTTTTACAACATTTTCAGCTTCAGCAACTTCAATTGCTGCACTTGTTGTAACATTTGAAACAATTGGTTCATCTTTCTTTTCAACGTTAACAGATAAGCCTTCTGTTTTATTTTCACTAGCAACTTTTGCAGCTTCTACTTGAGCTGAATTATCAATTGTTGGAGTAAATTCTTGTTTTGGAACTTCCTTTTTAACAATTCTCATATTCATAAGATTTAAAACAACTTCAAGAGAGATAACTTCAAGCATTTCTCTAAATAAGGCCCAGCCTTCATTAACATAATCTTGTAATGGGTTTGTTTGAGCATAACTTCTTAAAGTAACTGATTCTCTAAATCTAGACATATTGTCAATTTGTTGAGTCCAGTTTCTATCGATAATTCGAAGAGTAATTTGTCTTTCAAGTTTTTCAACTGTTTCAGTGTCGTCCCAGTTTTTCTTTTTAGCAATATAACCATCAACTAAAAGGTCAGTTAAATCTTGAGCACAATCATCTGGATTTGCTTCATCCCATGCTGATGGTTTGATTGTTCCATCAGGTAAGAAACGTGGCTGAACAATTTTAGCTAATAATTCACCATCAATTCCGCCATTTTTTTCTTGGTTTATTGCACGTTTTGCGAGTGCTTTACCACAATCAACAAAAGTCTCATCTAATAAATCACTAATATCTTTAGCAAAAAGAATTTGGTCTCTTTTTGCATACATAATATGTCTTTGTTTTGATAAAACATCATCATAATCAAGAAGTGTTTTACGAACATCGAAGTTTTGACCTTCAATTCTTTTTTGTGCACTAGTAATTGCATTAGTCATCATTCTCATATCAATTGGTTCATCGCCAAATCCTTCAAATAATTTTCTTAAATTATCACTAGCAAATCTAACCATTAATTCATCATCTAATGAAACAAAGAATCTTGAAGTACCAGGATCACCTTGACGACCGCTTCTACCTCTAAGTTGGTTATCAATTCTTCTTGATTCGTGTCTTTCAAAACCAAAAACATACAATCCACCTAATTCTCTTGTTTCAGGAGTTAATTTAATATCGGTTCCTCTACCTGCCATGTTGGTAGCAAGTGTAATTTGATTTTTTTGACCAGCCATAGCAACAATTTCAGCTTCTCTTGCGTGGTTTTTAGCGTTAATCATTTCGTATCTTAATCCAGCTTTATCAAGTTCACGAGCAACTTCTTCACTAGCTTCAACAGATGGAGTACCAATTAAAATAGGCTGACCACTCATATGAACTTTTTTAACTTCATTAACTAAAGCTTTCATTTTTGCTGCTTTTGAAGCAAAAACAAGGTCATTTAAATCTTGCCTAATTACAGGTTTATTTGTAGGAATACAAACAACCTTCATGTTATAAATTTTATTAAATTCTTCTTCCTCTGTTTTAGCTGTACCAGTCATACCTGATAATTTTTTGAATAAACGGAAGAAATTTTGATAGGTAATAGTAGCTAAAGTTGTGGTTTCTTCTTTAATTTCAACATTTTCTTTAGCTTGAATAGCTTGTTGCAAACCATCACTATATTCTCTACCCTTCAAAACACGTCCGGTAAATTGGTCAATGAGTTGAATTTCGTGATTTTCATCAACTAAATATTGAACATCACGAATCATAATATAATTTGCCTTTAAAGCTTGGTGAATTCTATGAACTAATTCTTGATATTGAGGAGCATAAAGGTTTTTAAGTCCAAACATTCTTTCAGCTTTATCAACACCTTTATCAGTTAAATTAACAGTTTTTGTCTTAACATCAATTTCATAATCACCATCAGGAACATAATCAGGGTGTTTTCTTTTATAATCCTCGTCAACTTGAGTTGATGCTTTTAACATTTTTACGAATCTATCAGCAACTTGATATTGAGAAGCACTTGCTTTAGCTCCACCAGAAATAATTAATGGTGTTTTAGATTCATCAATTAAAACAGAGTCGGCTTCATCAACAATAACATAATTTAATCCCCTTAAAACTCTTTGTTCGACAGTTGGAGCCATATTATCACGAAGATAATCAAAACCAAGTTCAGAGTTAATTGTATAAGTGACGTCACATGCGTGAGCTGCTTTTTTTTCTGGATTTGTTAAGGCATGTAAATTAACACCAGTTGTTAAACCAAGCCAACGATAAATTTGGCCCATTTCTTGAGCGTCTCTTTGTGCCAAGTATTCATTAACAGTAACGATATGAACACCTTTTCCTTCAAGAGCGTTTAAATAAGTAGGCATAGTTTCGGTTAAAGTTTTACCTTCACCTGTTTTCATTTCAGCGATTTCGCCATCATGTAAAACGAGTCCACCGATAATTTGAACCTCAAAAGGATACATTCCTAAGACTCTTCTTGCAGCTTCTCTACAAACTGCAAAAGCTTCAAATTTTATGTCATCAAGTGTTTCACCTTTGGATAATCTTTCTTTAAATTCAACTGTTTTATGCTTAAGTTTGTCATCGCTTAAAGAGGCCATTTTATCGGCATAAGATTCAACTTTTTTTGCTTGTTTTTTATATTTATTTAATATTCTTTGATCTACTCTAAATATTTTATCAACAATATTTCCCATTTCTTTTCGTTCCTTACTATAAAAAATCTAAAATATTTTACCATTATAAATAATGGTAGGCAAATTAGTTTAATCTGAAAAATAGTATTTTATGCCATTTTAAAGGAGATAATAAAATTAATTAGTATCATACTTTTAATTTAAAACAAAAGAAGGGTCTTTTAATTGCTCTAATTCTTTTTTTGAAAAATCTCTTTTAGCAACAACCAAAATTTTTATATCTTTTGGATTTCCTTTTTTGACTAATTCAATAATCGCTTTTAAAGTTGAACCAGTTGTACATATATCGTCGCAAATTAAGATTTTTTTGTTTTTTATCACTTCTATTTCTTTTAATATCAAAGAATCTTTGACCTTTAATCTTTCAATATAACTTTTTGATGATTGTTTATCGTCATTAATTTTTTCAATAGGACTGACATTTTTTAAATTTAAACATTTAAAAATTTCAAATGTGTGATTAAATCCTCTTTCAAGAATTCTTTTTTTGCTTGAAGGAGCTAAAAGAACAAAATAATTGTGAAACAGAATCTTAATATCTTTAACAAACGGAGAAATAAATATGTCTTTTAGCTCATAATCACCGCACCCTTTATATTGATAAATTAATTTTTTAATAAAGTCGTTATAATTAAAAATTGAAAGTCCTTTAATTCCATCGATTTTAAAACTTTTAAAGATTGGATTCATCTTTTTAAGACAGCTATAACAAATAGGTAGATCTAAAAGAAAATTATGAAAACTATTTTCCTTTATCTCTTCGAAGCAGACTTTACATATCTTTGTTATACTCTTTAATTTTTGCAATTGAATCCTCCATATCTTTACTTTTTTTAGTTGCAATATATATGATTTCGCCATTAGGAAAATCTTTTACTCTACCTACTCTTCCTGAAATTTGAATTAACGCACTAGAAGAATATAATTCGTGATCACTATTGAAAATAATTACTTGTAAATTAGGCAAAGTGACCCCTCTTTCTAAAACAGATGTAGTAACCAAATATAAATATTTCTTATTTCTAAAATCCGAAATTATTTCGCTTCTATCTTCTTTTTTTGAATGGACAACATTCCCCTTTTTAATAAAAATTCATAAAATTGAATATAAATTTTCACTTTCTTTAATAGTTGGAGTAAAAACTAATACCGGTTTATTTTCTTTTATAAATTTATTAAGTTTATAAAATAAAATTAATAATTTAACAAAGGAAAATCCGATTAAAATTTTTGGCAAAGGCAAGGGGTTGTTATGATATCTATGAAAAAGTTTTAATATTTGATGATTGGGAGAGTTAAATTCATCAATAATTCTTTTTGATGGGGTAGCAGACATCATAACATAATTTCCTTTGATGCTTCTTTTAAATAAAGCTTCTAATGTAGGGTTATCTTTATACGGAAAAGCATCAATTTCATCTAAAATTAGAAGATCAAAATAATGTTCAAATCTATAAAGTTGATGAGTTGTTAAAACAGTTATATCCCCATTTAAATCTTCATGATGGCCTCCATATAAAGAAATTACTTTGTTATTTTTAAATGTATTTTTTAAACGAAGCGCTAATTCAATAACAACATCTTTTCTAGGGATAGAAAAACCAACTCGACCGCCTTTATTTAAACTATATTCAATTACTTTAAAAACTAATTCTGTTTTGCCCGCTCCACAAACTGCATAAATTAAGGTATTTTTGCGATCTTTATAACCTTGTAAAACTTCTAGCGATATTTTTTCTTGTTCTTCACTTAAAGAATAAGAAAAATCAGCTTTATAAAAGTGTGTCGGTTTATAAAATTCGTTTGAAGCACTTTCGCCTTTAAAGGAAATACATCTTCGACAATAAGGCTTCCCGTTTAAATAACCTATATATTTCTCATCGTTATTTCCACAAAGCGGGCAAATATAATCCATTTATCACCTCCTTCACTATTCAAGAATGTAACGAGTTTAATTTTTTTACAAAAAAAATGACTTTTTTAATAAAAGCCATTTTCATTTTTTTATATTTAAAAGATAAGTTATCTATTTTTCTTCGTATTCGTCGAATGTTTTTATTCTTTCAATATGTCTTCCGCCTTCAAAAGTTGAATTTAAAAAAATATGAACTCTAGATAAAACTTCTTCATAACTCATAAATTTTGCCCCAAAAGCAATTGCATTTGCATTATTGTGCTCTTTTGCTAAATGAGCAACTTCATCATTATATAAGATTGCACATCTTACATGTTTAACTTTATTAGCAGCCATCGAAACGCCTTCTCCAGAAGTACAGATAACAATTGCAAGTTCTGCTTCATTATGTTCAACTTTTTGAGCTGCTTTAATAGCAAATTCTGCATAATTACAACTATCTTTAGAAAAAGTGCCACAATCAATTAACTTATGCCCTTCTTTAGTTAAATCACTTATTAATTTCTCTTTATAATCATATCCGCCATGGTCAGAACCAATCGAAATAATCATCTTGTTGCCTCCAAAATTTCATCTAATTTTATGTTTCCTTCTCTTAACATAATAACATTTTCTTTATCAATCTTAATAACTGTAGATGGGGTATTGCTTAAAGACTTTCCCTTAACTATCGCACTTATTTCATCTTTAAAATATGAATAAGCTTCACTATCATTTTTTGCAGGAGTTAAATTAGCTGGATTAGCGCTTGGAACTAATAAAGGTTTATTAATTTTATCAATAACTTTTAAAATAAATTCGCTATTTGGAATTCTTATCCCAACAAATCCAGTATTTAAATCTAAATATGAAGGTATATTTTCTTTTGCTTTTAATATAATAGTTAAAGGCCCCGGAGAAAATTTATCAATAATTTTTCTAGCAAAATCCGACACATATAAAATATCTTCTACCTGTTTTAAAGAAGAAATCATTAAAGTAAATGGTTTGTTCGGATCTCTTTTTTTAACTCTTACTAACTCGTCAAAATATTCTTTTTTTGTGGCTAAAACACCTAAGCCATAAACGGTTTCAGTAGGAAAAGCAACAATTTTGCCTTCATTTAATAAATTAACAACTTCATCTATTTGACTAGTCTCTAAAAATATCATTCTTCAATTACTACTCCACCAAAAATAAATAAAAATCTCATTTTCCCATAAAAATCTTTACTAAAAGAATAGGCTGTATGTTCAACATCGAAATATTTTTCGACCAATTCAGTTAATTTTTCTTCTTGATCATAATTAATTTCAAAACCCATCATAAAATGTTCTTTCATAAATTCTTTATGATGTTTGAAAAAATCTTCGTAAAATTCATAACCGTTTTTTAAATATATCGCATCAAGAGGCTCATATTTTTTAACATCTTCATCAATTTCATCGAAATGCTCTACATATGGTGGATTGGATAAGAAAATATCCATTTTAAGTCCGCTATTTATAATAGGATTAACTTTATTTCCAATAAAAAAAGTTACATCTAAACTCAAATTCTTACTGTTTTCTTTAGCAACTTCGATTGCTTCTTTTGAATGATCGCAAGCATAAACATTTGAATCAGGAAAATATTTTTTCATTGCTAAAGCAATGGCTCCGCTCCCTGTACAGCAATCGCAAATATTTCCACGTGGAACTCCAAATTTACGAACATAATCGACTGCTTTAGTAACTAACTCCTCAGTTTCAGGACGAGGAATTAAAGTGTATTTATTAACTTTAATTTCTAAATCAATAAAGTTAGCCTTACCTAAAGCATAAGCCAATGGATAGCCCCCATTTACTTTATTAAATAATTCTTTAAATCTATTTATATCTTTGATTTCTTTATCAAAATTTAAAATAAGTTCAGAAAATGACTTAAAATCATTAACTTCCATTAATAAGGCGTTTAAAACGGTTGAATTTATATATTTTTTATTGCCTTTTTCTTTGTAAGAAACATAGACATTTCGATTAGTCAATTTTGCTTCCTTTGATAAGTTGTTCTTGTTCATAGTTCATTAAAGCCTCGATAATTGAATCAAGTTCTCCTTCCATAACTCTATCTAATTGTTGAATTGTAAAACCAATTCGGTGGTCAGTGACTCTGTTTTGAGGATAATTATAAGTTCTAATTTTTTCATTACGATCTCCTGAACCAATTTTAGAACGGAAAGAGGCTTCAGTTTTCTCTTTTTTCTCTTCTTCTAATTGAGCTAATTTAGAAGCGAGCATTTGCATACATATTTCATGATTTTGAATTTGAGACTTTTCAGTTTGACAGGAAACAACTATTCCAGTAGGAATATGAGTAATTCTAACTGCCGATTCAGTTTTATTAACGTTTTGTCCGCCAGCTCCTTGAGAGCGATAACGATCAACTCTTAAATCTTCAGTTTTAATTTGAACTTCATTTACTTCAACTTGATGCATAACAACAACTGTTGCAGTTGAAGTATGAATTCTTCCGCTTGCTTCAGTTTTAGGAACTCTTTGAACTCTATGGACACCACTTTCATATTTTAAATGTGAATAAGCATCTGCTCCGCTTACAACAAAAGAGATATAAGAATATCCGCCAACTCCACAAGGTGATTCGTCTAAAATTTTTACTTTATAGCCTTCTTTATCACAATATCTTGTATACATTCTAAATAAATCACCAGCAAAAATATTAGCTTCATCTCCTCCAACAGCACCCTTAATTTCAAAGATAATATCTTTGCCGTCGTTTGGATCTTTAGGAATAAGAAGAATGCGAAGTTCTTCAATTATTTTTTCCATTTTTTCTTCATTATTTTTAATTTCATCTTTAGCCATTGAAACTATTTCAGGATCAGTATCATTTGCCATTAATAAAGCATCTTCCTTATTTTGATTAGCTTCTTCATATTCATGAAATTTTTCAACTATTGGTTCTAAATCGCTTCTTTCTTTAGATAATGACTTAAAAAGTTTCATATCTTTAGCGGTTTCTTCTTTTAATAAAAGTTCATCGATTTCTTTAATTCTTGATTCACTTGTTTTTAATCTATCAAACATATTTTTATCCATCATAATAATTACTCTCCTTTAAACGTAAAAAAATAATAAATAAAGATAACGTTATATACGTTTTAAAGTAGTTTTAAATAATTCAAAATGAATAAAAATTAAACTAAATTTTTCCATGCGCCTTATTATATTAAATATAAAAAAATAAATAAACATAATAACTATCTTAAATATTAATATTTAAGATTAAATAAGTTATAATTTTAACTAGTTAAATTTATGTCCTACTTAGCATTATATCGAAAATATCGTTCAACTTCTTTTGAAGAAGTATATGGTCAAAAAGCAATTGTTAAAACATTAGAAAACGCTTTAAAAGAAAATAAAATCGCTCATGCCTATCTTTTTAGTGGTCCTCGAGGAACCGGAAAAACTTCCATCGCTAGATTATTTGCTAAAGCTTTAAACTGTGAGGAAGGAATTGGAAATGTTTGCAATCATTGCTCAAATTGTAAAGAAATAAGCGAAGGAATTTCTCCAGATGTAATAGAAATAGATGCTGCTAGTAATAGTGGAGTTGAAGAAATTAGAAACTTAATTGAAAGAGTAAAATATGCTCCAACTAAATCAAGATATAAAGTTTATATTATTGATGAAGTTCATATGCTAACCGCTAACGCTTTCAACGCTTTACTTAAAACTCTTGAAGAACCACCAAAAAACGTCGTTTTTATCTTATGTACAACTGAACTTTATAAGGTTTTACCAACAATTGTTTCTAGATGTCAAAGATATGAATTTAAAAAATTAAACGATGAAGATTTAACTTCTTTATTAATCAATGTTTTAAATAAAGAAGGTATTAAATACGAAAAAGAAGCTATTGAAGAAATAGTTGAACTTGCTAATGGAGGAGCAAGAGATGCTCTTTCAATTTTAGATCAACTTATTTCTTTTTCTTCTTCAAGTGAAATGATTCATGCTAAAGATATTGAATCGCTTTTTGGAATCACCACTAAGAAAGAAAAAATCACTCTATTTGAATTAATAAAAAATAAAGATTATCAAAATTTAATAGCTTCATTTAACAATTTAATTTCTAAAAATGTCGATTTAACTCGTTTAATTAATGATTTATTAGAAATGCTTAAAAATTCATTAATCGCTAATAAAATAAAAAGCGGAAATGATGATTTATATGTTTCTTTAATCATTAAATATTTTAATGAAAAAGAAATTTCTAACATGATTGATTCTTTATTAGATTTAACTAAAGAATTAAAGATTACTAATAACCCATCTTTATTAACCCAATTAACTTTAATCAAATTAATTGATTCAAATAAAGAAATTATTGAAGAAGATAGAAAGAAAAAAGAAGAAAATAATAAAGAAAAAGTAATCATTAAAGAAGTTGTTAAAGAAGTTCCAGTTATTAAAGAAGTTATAAAAGAAGACAAAAATCCAACTCCTACTTCTATAATTAATACTATTTCAAAACTTGATCCAATTTTTGAAAATTCAAAAAAAGATATATTTAAAAGTGATGGCGAAATAGTTAAAGAAGGGACTTCGTATGTTTTAAGTCAAGATGATTTAATAAAATTAACAGTTTTATCAAATAAGGAGGCAAAAAGAGAGTTAATGAGTAGATGGAAACTACTTATTCCATTTAAAAAAGACTCCTCATTAGCTCCTTATATTGAATTACTTTTAGAAGGTGTTCCTTATTTATTAACCGACACTATCTTAGTTCTTTCTTATAACCTCTCATCAAGATCAAAACTTATTAATATAAAAGCAAATCAAGCCAAATTTAAAGAATGCATAGCCAAAATTATTGGAAAAAATATTAACGTTTATGCTTTAGATAGGGTAGAATCTACTAATCTAATTACTTTATATCGCAATTTAGATGAAGTTAAAAAGCTTCCTAAAGCCCGTGAACTTAATATTAACGATATAAAATTTGAATAAAAAGGAGATAAATATTTTATGAATATGCAACAAATGCTTCAATCTGTTAAGAAAATGCAAAGAGAATACGAAAAAGAACACAAAAAATTAGAAGAAACTACTTTTAAAGCAAGTGCTAATGGTGTTGTCGAAGTTTCGTTAAAGGGTGATTTTACATTAGAAAAAATTACTATTTTAGATGATTCAGTTTTAAATAAAGACGATAAAGATGTTTTAGAAGAAGCAATCGTTTTAGCTTATAACAAAGCTAAAGAAGAAATCGTCGCAAAAGAAGACGAATTAATGTCTAAATTTCAACAACAACCTGGAGGAATGTTCTTTTAAAAATGAAAGAACTCTTATCAATAGTTAATTTAACCGAAGCTTTCAAATCGCTCCCTTCTATCGGCGAAAAAACGGCTGAAAGAATGGCTTATTCCATTCTTGATATGGACGATAGAAAGGTCGATTTTTTAGTGAATGCTATAAAAGAGGCTAAAGAAAAAATCCATACATGCGAAAATTGTGGTGCATTAATCGATACTTCAACTTGTCCTTATTGTTCAAAAGAAAGAAGTCACGATATCTGTATAGTTGTTTCTTATCCAAAAGATATTCTAACTTTTGAAAAAATGAATTCTTATAAAGGAATTTATCATGTCTTAAATGGAGAAATATCTTCCTCAAAAGGAAAAACAATTAAAGATTTAACTATTGATCAATTAACTTATCGTATAAAAAAAGAAAATATTAAAGAGTTAATTATCGCTACAAACCCAACTTTAGAAGGTGAAACAACCGCTCTTTATATTGGGAAAATATATGAAGACTATCCAATAAAAGTCTCTAGACTTGCTCATGGAATTCCAATGGGTTCAAATATCGAATATAGTGACAATTTAACTCTTTTAAAAGCGATTGAAAATCGCACAGATTTAAAAAAGGAATAGATATTTATGTTTATAAGTTTTGAAGGAATTGATGGCTCAGGAAAATCAACTATCGCTAAATTAGTTGACGAAAAATTAAAAAGTGAGGGCTATGAAACTGTTTTAACTCGTGAACCTGGCGGAGTAAAAATTGCCGAAGACATCCGAGCAATTATTTTAGATAAAAATAATGTTAATTTAGATGATCATACTGAAGCCCTTCTTTTTGCTGCAGCAAGAAGACAACATTTAAAAGAAAAAATTATTCCTGCTTTCAAAGAAAATAAAATAGTCTTAACTGATCGATATATTGATTCCTCATTAGCTTATCAAGGAGGAGGAAAAAAACTCGGAGTTGATGAAGTTTATAAAATTAATATTTTTGCTACCGATAATTTGCTTCCAAATTTAACGATTCTTTTTGATATGGATCCAATTGAGGCTTTAAAAAGAATCGATAAAAACAAAAATAGAGAGGTTAATCGATTAGATCTTGAAACAATGTCTTTTTATAAAACCGTTCGTCAAACTTTTTTAGATTTAGCAAATAAATATCCAAATCGTATAAAAGTTGTCGATGCTTCTAAAAATATTGAAGAAGTATTTAATGATACAATGAAATTAATTGAAGAAAAATTAAATGAAAGAGAGTGAAAAGTTAAAAAAATACCAGCCAAATGTCTATAGTCTATTTTTTAACGCTTTAAAAAATAATCATTTTTTTCACGCTTATTTATTAGTTGGAAAAAAAGGAAGTTCATTAAAAACTTATGCTAAATTTATTGCAAAATCATTATTATGCAAAAATGATATATTTGCGTGTGACACTTGTAATACCTGTTTAAGAGTCGAAGAAGAAACATATGGCGACTTCTTAATATTTGATGCCCGTTTAGATGGATTAAAAATCGATGATATAAGATTAAAAATTGAAGACTTATTCTCTAAATCAGCTTCTGAAAAAAGAGGAATAAAGGTTTATATTATTCAAAATATTGAATATTTGCCTCCAAAAGGAGCAAACGCTTTATTAAAATTTTTAGAAGAGCCACCTAAAGATACCTATGCTATTTTTACTAGCGAAAATGAAGGCAAAATTCTTCCAACAATTCTTTCAAGAACACAAATTGTTCGTTTTAAAAATATAAATAGAGAAATTTTTATCAATAAGGCTAAAAAAGAAGGCATATTAAGCGAAGATATTTATCTTTTATCCTATTTATATAATGATTATGATGAAATTATTATAAATTTAACAAACCCAAACTATTTATCAACTAAGGAGTTATTAGTTGAATATATTAAAAGAATTGCTAAAAAATCTAATGCTAGATTTTATGTTGAAAAAGAAATTATCCCTTCTTTATCTTCTAAAGAAAAAATATACATTTTCTATGATTTATTGATCGCTTTATTTAATGAAGCTTTTAAAAAAAGAATTGGCGAAAATGTTTTTTTAACTCCTTATTTAGGTTTAATTGAAATTATTAATAACAACATTAAAGATTTATCTAAAGCTATAAAAATTATTTTAGAAGATGAAAATTTAATTTCTAAAAATATAAATCCATCACTTCTTTTGCTTAATACCTTAACCTCTATTTTAGAATAATCACTTACGAACGAAAAAAAGAGGCTTAAAAACTCTTTCGTTCGAAAAAATGCATAAATATCGCAAAAAAATGTTAAAAAAATTGCAAATTTCCTCTTGCAAAAAATTTTCTATGACCTTAATATAAAGTTAATAAAAGAGTTCAGGGAACGAAATCCTTAACTTCCTAGTCATAGATTTTCTATAAAATACTAAATGGATAACATAATATTTTAAAAAAAGAAATTTAGGAAAAATAGGAAATGCGAAAAGCAATAATTAAACAATTATTTCTATGATCAACTTAAAACGAATCCTTTGTTTAAAAATTATTATTTAAAGATAATAAAGACAAAGTAATAAGAAGTAGAAGAAGAATTTGTGGTAGGTAGGAAAGAAAAAAAGAAACCCTTAATAGGAAGGAAGGATATTCTAATCTTAATGGGTGAGATAGTATAAAAAAACTGTCGATGATGTGTAAGGTGGTAGAAAATTAAGTAAACTGGGCTCTTTTGTTTTTATATAAATAGAATTAATCGAGTGTTAATTCATACGCTAAACGTGGAGAACCATTACTTAGATAAATGACTCCACTTTTTTTAAACCCATTTTTAAGCAATATTTTTTGCATTATTTTATTATCTTCATGAGTATCTATTCTAATATGATTAATTTTTAATAAACAAAATGATAAGCAATAAGAGAAAACATGCTTTATTTTTCCATTACTTGCTAAAGAGTGGATTGTTCCATAATTACTTTCATCATTCCACTTTCCATTTTCAATATATTTATAGGTA
This sequence comes from uncultured Bacilli bacterium, assembly GCA_944349405.1. Lineage (GTDB taxonomy): Bacteria > Bacillota_I > Bacilli_A > RFN20 > CAG-826 > Onthovivens. The sequence goes on from CALVMY010000036.1 coordinate 19,945, forward strand.
CAATCTTCTCCAATAATAAAAGCAAAAGAAAACAAAATTTCATTATTTTCATTTATCCCAATATAAAAGTTATCCTCTAAAATGTAATTTTTAATCCTTTCAATAGTAGGTTCGTTTTCTCCCCATTGATTTGGATTATTAGTTTTTTTCATAAATTGGCGAGCATATTCATAAATTTTCATTATATCTTCTAAATTTTGTAAGCTCGCCTTAATGATTTTTATCATATATTAAAATGTTGGATGTTTTTTATTTAGTTCAATTACTTCTTCTTTTAATTTTAAAAGATAATCATCATCGTTTTTATTATTAATTGCTTCATCAATAATATGAGCAACATGTCTAAAATCTTCTTCACTATAGCCTTTTGTTGTCATAGCTGGTGTTCCAAGTCTAATGCCAGAAGTATAAGCAGGTCTTTCTTTATCTCCTGGAATAGAATTTTTATTAACAGTAATATTAACTTTTTGTAATAAATCTTCTACTTCTTTTCCAGTTACTCCTTTAGAAGTTTTAACATCAATTAATAAAAGGTGGTTATCAGTGCCCCCACTTATAACTTTATATCCGAGTTTTACAAATTCATCAGCCAAAGCTTTTGCATTTTTAACAACATTTTCCATATAAACTTTATAAGAAGGCTCCAAATCTTCTTTAAAAGCAACTGCTTTAGCTGCAATTATGTGTTCTAAAGGACCGCCTTGGCAACCAGGAAAAAGTGTTCGATCAATTTTTTTAGCTAACTCTTCATCATTACACATAATAATTCCGCCTCTTGGGCCTCTTAAAGTTTTATGAGTGGTTGAAGTTATAACATCTGCATAGCCGACAGGAGAATTATGTAATCCAGTAGCAATTAATCCGGCAATATGGGCAATATCTGCCATTAAATATGCACCGCACTCATCGGCAATTTCCTTAAATTTTTTAAAATCAATTTCTCGAGGATAGGCGCTAGCTCCACAAATAATTAAATTTGGTTTAATTTCTAAAGCTGTTTTTCTAACTTCTTCATAATCAATTCTCCCAGTTTCTTCATTAACTCCATATGTAAAAGATTGATAATCTTGACCTGAAAAAGATAGTTTATAACCATGAGTTAAGTGGCCTCCCGCATCTAAGGACATTCCTAAAATTTTATCACCGTGATTAATTAAACTTCTTATAGCTGCCATATTAGCACTACTTCCTGAATGAGCTTGAACATTCACATACTTAACATTAAATAGTTTTTTTAATCTTTCTCTTGCTAAATCTTCGATTTTATCGATAAATTCGCATCCGCCATAATATCTTTTTGAAGGATATCCTTCGGCATATTTATTAGTTAAAATACTTCCTTGAGCTTCAAGAACAGCTTTTGAAACAAAATTTTCGCTTGCAATAAGTTCGATGTGTTCGTTTTGTCTTTTATGTTCTAATTCTATTAAATTAAATATTTCTCTATCTTCTTCTTTTAAAAAATCCATTATAATATCTCCTGCGTTTTAAAACTCTAAAATAGATTTTAAAGTCTTAATTAAATAATGCAACTAAATTATTAAATAATTTAAATTTATTTTCACGTGAAAAGTTTTTTAGTTGAATGTCTTTGCTTATCTATAAAATATTGAAAATTTTACTTTAAAATAATAAACTAATTATTAGTTTATTAAGGAATAAAATTAATGGAATATTATATTAGCGTAAAGTTTGCTAAATCAAATAAAACATATTATTTTGGAACCGATGATTCAACATTAAAAGTCGGCGACTTTGTTGTTGTTGAAACTATCATCGGAAAAGAAATGGGTGAAGTTGAGGAACTTCCTAGATTATTATCAACTTTAAAATTTCCTTTAGAAATAAAACCTATTTTAAGAAAAGCTACCTTAGAAGATATAAAAATTTTTAATTATAATGCTCAAGCTGCAGTTTCCGCTGCCCAAATATTTGAAAAAAATATTGCAAAATTAAAATTAAATATGAACTTAATATCTGCTCAATACACTTTAGATCGTAGCAAGATTTTATTCACTTACGTCAGTGATGAAAGAGTTGATTTTAGAGAATTATTAAAAGATTTAGCTAATGAATTACATTGTAGAATCGAATTAAAACAAATAAATGCCCGTGAAAGAGCACAACTTATTGGAGGAATTGGAACGTGTGGGCTACCACTTTGTTGTACTACTTTCCTTTCTACCTTTGAAGGAGTTTCTTTAAATAGAGCAAAAAATCAAATGCTTACTATTAACATTCCTAAACTTTCTGGTCAATGTGGTAAGCTTATGTGCTGCTTAAAATTTGAAGATGATTTATATAGTGAAGAAAAGAAAAAATTCCCTCCTGTTGGCACTAAATTTATGTTAAATGATAAAGAATATAAAGTAACTTCCTTTAATATTTTAACTAAAGTCATTCGAGTTGACGCTTCTGATGATGCTGAATTTTTAAGTGTTGATGAAGTTAATAAATTAATTAAAAAATCTAACAAAAATGAATCAAAATAATGGTATTTTATATTTAATTCCTTCTCCAATTGGTAATCTTAGCGATATGTCAAAAAGATCAATTGAAGTTTTAAATATGGTTGATTTGATTTATTGTGAAGATACTAGAAATACACAAAAATTATTAAATCTTTTAAATATTAAAAAGAAAACTATTTCTTGTCATGAACACAACGAAAAAGAAATGTCGTTTAAACTTATTTCTTTATTAAAAGAGGGACATAATATTGCTTATATGAGTGATGCGGGTTATCCTGCAATTTCTGATCCAGGAGAAATTTTAGTTAATGAAGTAATTAAAAGCAATTTAAAAGCTGTTCCTTTAAGTGGCCCTACCGCTTCTTTAACGGCATTAATTGCATCTTCACTACCTACGTCTCACTTTCTTTTTTATGGATTTTTATCTTCTAAAAGAAATGATAGAAAAAAAGAAATTAATGAGCTTAAAAATTTTCCTTATACAATTATTTTTTATGAAGCTCCTCATCGAATTAATGAAACTTTAATTGATTTATATGAGATTTTAGGTAATAGAAAAATAACAATTGCTCGAGAAATATCAAAGATCCACGAAGAATTTATCTATACTAATTTAAAAGAAATTTCTTCATTAAATAAAGAGTTTAAGGGTGAACTTGTTCTTATTTTAGAAGGCAAGGAAATGAAAAATAATGAAGAAAATAACATTGAAGAAGCATTAGAAAAATATAATGAATTAATTAAAAATGGAGTAAATAAAAAAGATGCCCTACTTTGCATCTCTCTTATCTATAATATAAACAAAAATTTGATTAAAAAGATGATATTTAAGGAAGAATAGTTAATTTTCTTCCTTTTTTTCTTCTTCTACAATCCCTTTAACGCCTTTAACAGGAAGAGCAAAAACAATTCCTTGTGAACGTGTTTCTAATCCACAGTCTTTATAAATTTCTTCCATAACTTTTTCTTTTTTATCTTCTTCAATTACAATTAAAACTAGTTCTTTATCAGGATGAATTACAATTCCATAGAACTTTTCAATGTCTTTATTACCAGTTCCTCTAGCATTAATAACTGTTCCGCCTCTTGCGCCTGCTTTTCTAGCAGCTTCCATTACTAAATCAGAAAATCCTTTATTAATAATTACGCAAACTAAATATCTTTCCATATTATTTTTTCTCCTCTTTTTTCTTGTTAATTTTTGTATCAGATAAAAATCTATAAGGTAAAACACCCATGATTGAGTCAAATTCAATTATAAAAGAGATTCCTTTAGCGCTTTTTGAAATAGAAAATCGTTCATCAATTATCTTTTCAAAATTATCTAATAAAGACTCTTTTGCAACAGTTAAAACAATATCTTTTTTTGAACCTTCAACTCCTAACATATATAAAAATTCACTAGGTGCCGTTCCTTTTCCATATAATAAAAATGAAGAAGCAGCACCAAGTTCAATAAATTTATGAATATAATAATCACCTTGATAGCGGTTAACGATTACAACTAAAAGATAAAGTTTTTCAACTTTATAATTTTTAGTGTAGTGCGAGTTATCTTCTTTATTCTTTTTAACTCGATTATTTTTAAAGACATTTTCTAATGTTTTTTTAATCATATTTATCTACCTATTCAAATGTAATAAGTTGCATATCATATTCATCCTTAATAGATTCTCTAGCTCTTTTATTGATAATAAAGATGTTAATTTTTGAAATAACACCAATTAATTCAATACAAATTATTGGAAACATCGAAATAATTCCAATAACCCCAAATCCATTAGAAGGAGAATCATTTTGCATAGCTACCCCAATAATAAAAGGCATAACAAAAGCTGAAGCCATTGATCCACAAGCAATTCCCCCACTATCAAAAGCAATTGCTACATAAATGTCATCAACAAATAATGAAAGAATAAAAGCAAGGGCATAACCTGGACCTAAAATATATAAAATACTTAATTCAGGGAAATATAATGATTTTAAAATTGATATTAAACAGGCTAGAGCAACTCCAATTGAAAGTCCAAATAGCATCGTTCTTTTTTTAATAGCACCATTTGAAATTTCTTCAACTTGCGAATTTAAAATATGAACAGAAGGCTCGGCTAAAACAATTGAGGCACCAATTAAAAGAGAAATTATCATTAATAAATAAGGTATATCAATAAATCCTTCGCCTAATGCCTTCCCAATAGGAATAAACCCATAACTAGCAGCAGTTAAAAATATGACTAAACCAACAAAAGTATAAATAAAGCCGATTATGATTCTTGCGACTTCTTGCTTATGAAGCTTTAAAAATAATAAGTCATAAATTATAAAAAAGATAATAATTGGAGCAATAGCAAGCCCTACTTCTTCTAAAGAAGAAATAAATGATTCAATTAAAGAATAAGTTTCATTTGTTGAAGGAATTAAACTTCCTGGTTTAATAAATAAGCCTAATAATAAAACGACAATTATCGGACCAATTGAGCATAATCCACTAAGGCCGAAAGAATCATCATCAGATTTATCGCCGCCCTTAACTCCAGAAATGCCTATAC
>CALVMY010000037.1 GCA_944349405.1 uncultured Bacilli bacterium
TATTAATCTTACCTTTATTAACAGGGTGTAATCGTAAAAACGAACAACAGGAAGAAGAACTTAAATTTAATTTAGCTGATCCTTTATCTACTTATATTAATTTAAATAAAAAATATAACGCTTTAAATTTTAATTATTATAGTGAAAGCGATTATTTATTAACTTCAAAAAGAGGAAATTCTCAAATATTAAAATCTTATAAAATTAAAAATAATAATAAGATATACCATCAAAAAAGTTCAAAGAGTGAACTTTTTGCTACTAAATCATTACAAAGATATTTAGATTTAAATAACTTAAATGAATACGGTGTTAGTGAAGGTTCATCAATTTATAATGATGAAAATACTTTAACTTCTACTTCATATAATGGAATAAATATATTGGATGATGCATCTTATTTTTTAAATTACGGGGAAACTTTAAATTCATTAACTAACTTTTTAATATATGAAGAATATGAAAAATCTTCTTTTAAAAACTATGAGATTTTAAAAGAAGATGATAATGAAATAACTTACTTTTATAACCTTAACTTGGAATCAATTAAAAAGGATGAAGAAGACACTGATAATAACTATATTTCTAATTTTTTATCAATAAATGCATTAAAAAGGGAAGAAAAAGAAATATTATCTTTTACCGATTTTACTTCTTTAATTATTAATGAAGCTAATTTTACTTTAACTTTAAATAAAAATGATTTAGAAATTAAAAATATTGAAGTAAATGAAAAAATTATTCTTGATACAATTGAATTTGATTATACTTATAAAACTAATTTTGTATCTATAAATAACAAAAATGATGAATTAAATCCATTTTTTAATAATTTAATTACTACAGTCGATCAAAATATCGAACTCGCTTTATCAAATAAAAAAGATGAGCTTTATAAGTTTTATGTTGATTTAAATAAAAAGTATCAGTCATTAAATTATTATACAATTACTGATTCTTCAGTTACGGCTTTAGGAGGAATCTATAATCAAGTTGTTAAAGGGTTTAAATATAAAAATAATGACGAATATTTTTTCCAAACAGTTACTACTTCTTCATTTGTTAAAAAAGCTGAATTAAGATACGAAAATCATTTAAAAAATGAATATAAAATTGCAAGTGGAGAAAATCCAAATTCTTCTTCTTCAATTGGAAGCGTATCTTCTTGGAATAAATGGGAAGATTTATCTCAAAGTGAATATTTATCACTTTTAGGGCATGAAATGAACGATATAACTAATTTTATAGTCGATGAAAATAATCCATCTTCATCATTTATAAATGCTTCTTATTCTCTTAATGAAGATTTTTATATTTATAAATATGATATTTCTTTAAAAGAAGATGAAAATCATATTGATGCTTCAAAAAATTATAAGGTTGAAATGGCTCATATGTCGAATATGGGCGAACCTGAATTTAATTATTCATCTATTGAAATTTATATTAATAAAAGTGATGAATCAATAAATAAAATTGTTCAAAAAGAGTCTTATAAAACAATGGGGTTAGAGTGCGAATCAACAATGAATACTTACTTTTATTTATATGATTCAGTAAATGAAGTCCCAAGTGAAATAACTTCTTTATATAATGAATTAATTAAAGGGGAATAAAAATTATGAAAAATAAAAAAATTATATTTTTAATATCAATTCTATCTATTTTAATATCATCTTGTAGTCCAGTAAGTGAAAACGAAGATTTAAATAAGGATGATGAAGAAGAAATCATTAATCCAGATGATTCTTCAACTACTTATACTTATAGTGAGCCAAAAACATATGAAGGAGTCTTTACTTCTCAAATTTCTTATGATCTTTTATCTTCTTTAGGAGTCGATGTTGATATCTTTTCTTCCTATATTAATTTTACCTTTCAAGAAGCAAATGAAGAAATTAAAGAAGGCGATTATTTAAAAGCTTTTAAATTCCACTTAAATTTAGATTTATATTCAATTGAAGAAAGCTATGAATCTTCAATTGTTTCTTCCTCTTTAATTCCACTTATTTTTTCAGATTTTAAATACCAGAAGATCTTATCTAATGTAACTGATTTAGATATGTATTATTTTGCTGATGGTAATCTATATGCAACCATATCTCGTTTTGAAGGAGATAAAAATCCATCAAGAAACGATTTAACTGCTTTAAAAAGCCTTCCACGTGAAATAATCGGTACAACAAAAATCGATATTTCTTCTATCTTAGAAATGCTAGAAAGTAGCGATGGTTCTTCTTCAATCTCTTTTGAAACAATCTTTTCAACTTTAGGAAGTTTTTTAAATGGCTTAACAATCGATTTTTCAACGATTAGTGATATAATTAATTCGACTAAATTAAGTTTTGTTAATGATGGATATATTATTAATTTTAAAGAAGAAGGATTAAATGCCTTTTCATTAATATTTAATAATTTAGCCTCTTACTTATTAAATAGTTTAGATTTAGGAATAAGCATTGATCAAAATGAGCCATTAATTAATGTAAGTAATGTTGAAATTGAAGCTAATCCACTTGAAATTAAAGCTATTTTTGAAGATGAAGCTTCTTTAAAACCATTATTTTATTTATATTTAACTCGAAATGACAATTCTTCTTTAATAGTTGAACCTCCATTTAATTTAGAAGAAGATTATTTATTCCAAAAAAATGCGGTTAATATGATAAATTTCTTATATTCTTTATATGATAATTACCCTTTTGATTCATCATATGATATTGAAATTATGAACGTTATTAACTCAATTAATTTATTTGATGAAGAAAGAAGAAAAAGAGTTGAAAATTTTAATAATTATTTAGGTTATGAACTATTAAATACCGACACAAATGGGTTATATACCTCTTTAAAAGAAAAAGAAAATTTAGATTCTTTATATGAAGAATTTTTAGAAATTATTAATAATAAAATTGATGATGATGAATCATTTATTAAACTTTATAAATTAATAAATAAAATTAATACTTCTAAATATTCGACTAATATTAAAAATAATTTATTAAAAGCAATCACCAAAAATAATGAGACTCGTTTTAATGAATTTAAAGAAGAGATATTAAATTATTTAAATAAATTTATCGATCCTATTTACAATAATATCAATAATTTATTTGCTGAATTTAATAGTCTTGAAAATATAACTTTGAAAGATAAACATGATTTAATTGAAAACATTTATTTAAATAGCGTTAAAGAAAATATTGTTTTAACTAATGAAAAAATAATCGATTTAGATGATTATAAAAATGAAGAAATTAAAGAATTACCTACTTATATTATTAATGAAGTATTAAGTTATTTATCTCTTGGAACAAAATTAGAAAATAACGAATTTGTTCAACAAATTTCAAATAATTTATTATCTTATTTTAATGAATTAACTTTAACATTTAATAAGATTACTGATAAAGAATTAACTAGTTTTAATGATTATGCTTCTTATTTAATAGTTGATGAAAATAAAGATGATCTTTATGAAATCTTTAATTTAATTTCTAAAAAAAGCAGCGATTATTATGAAACTTTAAAAAGAAAGAATGATGAATTAATTAATTTACTTATTTCAACTGTTGATAAATTTGCTAATGAAAGAATTGATTCTTCATTAAAAAAAGAAGATATTTACTATATCCTAAATATTGAAAAATTAAATGATAAAAAAGAAGAATTAGAAGGAATATTTAATATGTTAAATCATTATTTATCTAATTCTTTATATCAAAATTACTCTTTTTTATTTACTTATATTGATAAATATTATTCTTTAATCGATATGATAAATAATCAAATTGCTAATCTTTCTTAACACTCTCTTTAATATAATTAAAGAGAAAATAAATTTGACTTTATATAGAAATAGTTATTTAATAAAGTCGTTTTTATATTGAATAAAATTTATGGATATTAAAAAAAGAAATTTATATATTGGCATAGCATTATTTATATTTTTATTAATTAGTGGGTTAATAGTTGGTTTAATCCTTAAATTTCTTTTATCAATCGATGAATTTTTATATATCTTTTTAATCTCTTTCCCTTTTACTCTTATTTCTTATTTTTCTTTAAGATATACTTATTTTCATTTCGATAATACTTCAAAAGGGAAGATTTCTTTTTTAATCTGTTATATTTTAAGATTTGTTTCAATTATTGGAGCAATTGGATTTTCGATTTTATATTTATTTTTAAATGATAAAATGAGTGCTCCATCAATTTATTATATTTTGATTGGACCACTTCTTTTTACTATCGGTTATTTAGTTGGTGTTATATTTAAGTAAGGAAAAATATATATGAACGAAGGCGGATTAGATTTTAATAGAGTTATTGAATGGCTTAGCTGGAATGAATTACCTCCAGAATTTTTATCATCTATTTTAGCTTTGATAATCATGCTTATTTTAACTATTGCTATTCATATAAAGATTAAAAAATATGATCCTTTAAAAAAACCTAGTGGATTTATTAATGCTGTTGAAATGATTACTGAATTTGCTGATAAGCAAGTAATGGATATTATGGGTCCAGCTTTTAAAGGATTTGGAGGATATATTCTTTTTGTCGGATTATATATCTTTTTAGGATTCTTTATTGGAATGATTGGTTTACCTAATACTCTTCAACCATTTGCCCCTACTTATTTAGAGGCTTTACCTAATCCATTTACAAATATGGCAATGCCTTTATCAATCGCTTTAATCACTTTTATTTTAACTCACTATACTGCTATTAAATATAAACATTGGACTTATTTTGAAAGATATACTGAACCAATTGCTTTATTTTTACCAATTAACCTCATTACAATGCGGTCTCCAGTTTTATCTTTAACTTTACGTCTATTTGGTAATGCTTTAGCAGGATATTGTATCATCACTCTTATTTATGTTGGATTAGGCAGCGCAATCGAGCCTTATTGGGGATTTGTTTTTGAACCAGTTATTGCTCCATTTGCCCACTTATATTTTGATATTTTTGATGGACTTATCCAACTTGCCGTCTTTACTATTTTAACAATGATTAATGTTTCGAATGAATATATCTCTCCAGAAGATTTTATAAAAATGGAAGAAGAAAAGAAAAATAAAAAACTTCTTAAAAAGAAAAAAAGAGAAGAGAAAAAAGCTTTAAAAAAAGAGGCTAAAAGTGCTGTTTAATTTAAGTTATTAAACTTAATTATATAAATTTTATTTAAAAAAGGAGTAAATTTATGAATTTTATTGGACTAGGTATTGCATGTATTGGCATGGGACTTGCTGCTTTAGCAGAAGGATGGGCTGTTTCTAAAGCAATGGAAGGAATTGGAAGAAATCCATCAGCTTCTAAAGACATTAGAACCACCATGATTATCGGTGTCGGTTTAATTGAGTCAATCGCAATTTATATTCTTGTTGTCGCTATTTTAATGGCTTTTGTTATTTAACTAATAAAAAGGAGAAAAGTTATGAAAAAGAAATTAAAATTAATTCTTTCAATCGGATTAGTTTCTTTATCATTAACTTCTTGTAATACTGAAGAAATCGGCGATAGAATTCAAGAAGTTGTAAATAATATGCTCCCAAATTTATGGGTCACTTTAATGCAACTTGCAATCTTTGTTTTCGTTGCAATTTTATTTATCTTTTTAGCTTATAAACCATTAAAAAAGAAAATGCAAAAAAGAGCCGATTATATTGAAAATAATATTAAAGAGAGTGAAAAAAAGAATTTAGAAGCTTCTCAAAATATTGAAAAATCTAATGAAATAATCGCCCAAAGTCAAAAGAAAGCTGGAGAATTAATTAAAGCTGCTCAAAAAACAGCTGAAATTAAATCTTCGGAATTTGAAAAAGAATTAAGTATTACTTTAGAAAAACAAAAACGTCAAGCTCATAAAGATATTATGGCTGAAAAAGAAAAAATGATTAAAGAAGCTCATGAAGAGATTATCGATAGTGCTATTTTAGCTTCTAAAGAGATATTAAAAAGAAGCGTTACGAAAGAAGATAACGATAAATTTGTCGATGATTTTGTTAATGAATTAACTAAAGGAAATAAATAAAAATGAATAACGATGCTCTTATTAGCAAGATGGCAGAAGGATTTTACCAAAATGCCATTGAAAATAAACTAGTTACTTTATATCAAGAAGATCTTAAGTTTTTATCGTGGAATTTAAGAAAGAATCAAGATTTTTTAATGTTTTTAACTTCTCCTTTTGTTGATGAAAAAGAAAAATATCTTGCCTTAGATAAAACTTTTGCTGATTTATTAGCTCCAGAAGTAATGATTTTTGCTAAGATGCTAATAAAAAATAAAATTATCAAAAATATTGATGAAGTAAGTGAAATTTTTAATACTCTTGCTTATAGAGATCAAAATGTATTAGAAGGTGTTATATATACTCCTTTTGAACTTGATAAAAATCAAGTTCAAAAGATATCAGAGGCTTATGAAAAAATATTAAATAAAAAATGTGTATTTGAAGTTTCTATTGATAAAACATTAATTTTAGGATTAAAAGTTCTTATTGATGGAACAATGTATGAACTTAATGCTTCTAGTCGTTTAGAAGATATGAAACAAGATTTATTAAATAATTATTTAAATAATAAAAAAGAAAATAATAATACTACTAATACTAATAATAATAAAGAAAGGGAGGAAGAAAATTAATCTATGAACGATAAAAGAAATTTAAATTCTCTTTCAGAAATTATTAAAGATGAATTAAATAAATATGAACATAAAATCGATACTTCTAGTGTTGGTCAAGTCGTTAGTGTAGGAGATTGTATCGCTACAATTTATGGTCTTGATAATGCGATGTATGGAGAATTAATCAAATTCCCTAATGATAATTATGGGATGGTTATGAATATTGAAGAAGAGAGTATTGGCTGTCCTCTTTTTGGAAGCATAATTAATATTAAAGAAGGCGATACTTGCGAAAGAACCGGAAGAGTTGTATCAGTTCCAGTTGGGGATGAACTTTTAGGAAGAGTTGTTAATTCACTTGGTCAACCAATTGATGGAAGAGGAGCAATAAATGCAAAAGAATATCGACCAACTGAAATGAATGCACCTCAAATTATGGACCGACAAAGCGTTAATGAACCATTAGAAACTGGAATAAAAGCAATCGATTCAATGATTCCAATTGGAAAAGGGCAAAGAGAACTTATTATTGGAGATCGCCAAACTGGAAAAACTGCTCTTGCTATTGATACAATTATTAATCAAAAAGGCAAAGATGTTATTTGTATTTATTGTTCAATCGGACAAAAAAATTCTTCTTTAGCACAAATTGTTGATCGATTAAAAAGATTCGATGCTTTTGATTATACAGTTATTGTTAATGCTAGTGCAGCTGAGCCTGCTCCAATGCAATATTTAGCTCCTTATGCCGCTACTTCGATTGGTGAATATTGGGAACTTCAAGGAAAAAACGTTCTAATCGTTTATGATGATTTATCAAAACATGCTGTTGCTTATCGTACACTTCTTCTTTTACTTAGAAGAAGCCCTGGAAGAGAAGCATATCCAGGAGATATTTTCTATATCCATTCACGTTTACTTGAAAGAAGCTGTCGTTTAAGTGATGAACTTAAAGGTGGATCAATTACTGCTTTACCAATTGTTGAAACTCAAGCTGGAGATATTTCAGCTTATATTCCTACTAATATTATTTCAATTACCGATGGGCAACTATTTTTAAATAGCGATATGTTTAATAGTGGACAACGTCCTGCAATTGATTCAGGACTTTCCGTCTCCCGTGTAGGAAGTGCGGCTCAATATAAAATAATGAAAAAAGTTTCAAAAGATTTAAGAATGGAGCTTGCTAATTATCATGAGATGTTAGATTTTTCTAGATTTGGAAGCGACTTAGATAAAGGAACTCAAAAAGTATTAACTCATGGGGCAGTTTTACTTGAAACTTTAAAACAAAAACAATATATGCCTCTTTCTCTCGCTCAAGAAATAGTCGATATTTTTGTTGCTCAATCTGGTGAACTAGATGATGTTAAACTAGAACAAATTCATGAAGTTTTAAAATTATTAAATAATTCAATCGTTTCAAAATCTAATAATCTTTATGAAAAGATAAATTCAACTAAAGAGTTTAATGATGAAGATAAATCCCAAGTTTTAGAGATTTTAAAAACTATTAAAAGTGCAATTAAAGATGAAAAAAAGAAAAGTATCAACGAAACTGATTTTAGCGAGTAAAAATTAAATTATGGCCCAATCACTTTTAGCAGTTAGAAAAAGAATTAATACGGTTCAATCTATTCGAAAAATTACTAAAGCGATGAAATTAATTGCTTCGAGTAGATATAACAAACTTAAAGAGATTTATGATTCAAATACTTCATATATCTCTTCTTTAAAACGTGCGATGGAATTATGTTTACAAAGAGTTGATTTTGAAAAAACTGCTATTCCAACTTGTTTAATTACTCATCCAGGTAATAAAAGATTATATATTTTTATTACTCCTACTTTAGGTCTTTGTGGAAGTTATTATTATAATTTAGATAAACTTGCTAAAAAATATTTAACTAAAGAAGATGATTGTATTTTTATTGGTCAAAAGGGGTATAAACATTATAAAAATAAAGTTAATTTAGCAATTAATGATTATATCGATTTAAATGATAATTTAACTTTAGATAATGTTAATTATTTTAGACATGAATTAGATAGATTATATCGAGATAATGAATATAGTGCGATATATGTCATATATACAAAATATTTAAATTCAATGTCAGTAGAAGCTAAAATAGAACAACTTTTGCCTTTAAAAGAGGCAAAAGTTAATTATGAGAAACCATTAAAATTACCTTTTTTTGATGGTAATAGTGCTAAAGTAGCTGATTTAATTGTTCCTC
>CALVMY010000038.1 GCA_944349405.1 uncultured Bacilli bacterium
AAAAAGATAAGGAATTTACGGCTGCTTTTAAAGCTCCTTCTAAATAAGATGGGGAAGAATAAATCGAAGGGATAGTTATTAAATTTAAATTTAAACTATTTCCAAATTCAGCTAATTCATTATTAAACATCGATATTCCATTAGCTGCTAAAGAAGCTAAATCATGAATATTGATATTATTTACTTCAAGTATTTTTGGAACAACATAAATAAAAAGTGGGTAAAATAAAAATGAAAAAGCAACAAATAATGCAAGATGAATTATACTCATTATTGGATTTCTAAAAAGACCGATAATAAGGCCGATTATTATAAAAAGTGTTATTACAATATCTATAATCATTGAAAATAAATTCCTAATAAATATTATAGGTAATTTAAGTTCTTTTGGCATTAAAAATTAATGTAAAACAAAGTTTTAGAAACTCAATTTATACAAATTAATCACAATTTAAAAATTAAAATTAGTTTTAATTTATTTTTTGTTTCTTTTTCCACTGTTATTTGTTCCTTTAATTTCTTCATGATAAAAATAATCAACAATTATCGGATGTCCTTTAATTGCTCTATTATAAGGAAGTTCATTATCAACTATTTTACAATCATACTTCTTTGCCATTTCTTTAGCTTTTATTTCTAAATTTTCAAAATATGTTCGATCATTTTTATTATAAATTGTTTGATAAAGCGGATATAAAGTAGGATATTTCTCTTTAATATAATTTAAAATCGTTGTTTTAAATCCGCCTCTTAAATTAAGATTTTCTAACCAAAATAAATCACAATAATCTTTTACTTCATTAAATATCGCTTCAATATCAGTAATTCCTGGAAAAACTGGGGAAACAAAACATATAGTTCTAATTCCTTCTTGATATACTTTTTTCATTGCTTCGATTCTTCTTTTAATACTAACTGCTGAATCCATATCATTTTTAAATTCTTCATCTAAAGTATTAATTGACCACGAAACTGAAACTTTTTTCATTCTTTTTAAAATATCTAAATCCCTTAAAACTAAATCTGATTTAGTGCAAATAATAATATCGGCATCGCTATCAACAAGTTGTTCAAGTAATTTACGTGTATTTTTAAAGAGTTCTTCTTCAGGTAAATAGCCATCAGTTACTGAGCCAATAACGATTCTTTGGTTAGCATATTTTTTAGTATCTTTAATCTCGCCCCAATCTTTAACATCTAAAAAACTTCCCCACTCTTCTTTATGAAAAGTAAATCTTTTCATAAAGGAAGCATAGCAATATTTACATCCATGGGTGCAGCCAACATAGGGGTTAGCTGAGTAGCCTCCAACAGGCAAAGTTGATTTTGTTAAAATTTTTTTTGTTTTTATTTTTTTAATTATTAAATTCTTTTTCATTTATAGTGTTTTTATCTATAAAGATTTTAACCAATTTTTATAAAAATTTTAACCAACAATAGCATCTTCTAAAGTATAGCCTTCTAAAGAATTTACTTTTGATTGAATACAAAGATAACTTATTCCGTTTTCACTTGCAAAAATTTGTCTTTTGCCTACTGGATCAATTTTTATAAAATCACCTTCGCTTAGATAAATTTCTTCGCCATCAACTATGAATTTTCCACTTCCTTTTATAATAAAGTAAACCTCTTCATTTTGTTTATGAGAATGAATAAAAGGAATGGCTCCGTTTGCTGGTAAAACATTGATGCTTATTTCAGAACCGGTGAGATTTAATTTATCGTGTAATTCGATTCTAGCTCCTTCTTGTTTTTCTAATTTAATAAAATTTTTCATTATTTTGCTCCTTTTTAAATATTTTAATTAATCTTCTTTAACAAAAATAGTACGTACAAAAAAGTAACTACGTATATTAAAAAGAATGCGTGTTATAATTATGCCTGATAAAGGATTTTATTATGAAAACAAAAAATGAATTACCAGATTGTCCAGTAGCTACAACAGTAAATTTAATAGGAAGTAAACGGAAATTATTAATAATTAGAAATCTTCTTAAAAGACCACGGAGATTTAATGAATTAATGAAATCTCTTGATGGAATATCGCAAAAAGTTCTAACCGCTAACCTTCGTGAACTTGAAAATGACGGTATTATATATAGAAAAGATTACAAAACAAATCCTCCTAAAGTTGAATACGGCATAACTGAATTAGGTAAAAAGTTAAAAAGTGTCCTTGACCAAATGGCTGAATTTGGAGAATACATTAAATCTATATAAAAAAAGCAATGCTTTAAACACTGCTCTATTTTTAATATTTGGTGGCCCAACCCAGGGTCGAACTGGGGACACAAGGATTTTCAGTCCTTTGCTCTACCTGCTGAGCTATCGGGCCAAAATATATCTTTTTTTAAAAAAATGGCGGATCAGACGAGAATCGAACTCGCGATCTCCACTGTGACAGAGTGGCATGTTAACCGCTACACCACTGATCCGCAAAAGCACTCAACGTGCTTTAATAATATATCATAAGTCTTTTTTTAAAACAACTACTTTTTAAGTATTTGCTTATTTTAATTGACCAAGATAATAATTCTTTTTACCTCTTCTTAAAATTAGGTATTTACCATGTAAAGCAAACGAAGAATCAATTAATCTAGTAGCATCATTTACCTTTTCTCCATTTAAAGAAACAGCGTTATTTTTAATAAATTCACGGGCTTCTCTTTTTGAAGAAGCGGCTTTTAAAGTAATTAATAAGTCTTCAAGAATCATTGGTTCAACTTCTACTTTCATAGCTCCAAATAATTCTTCGATTGCATTTTCGCTTAATTCAGAAACATTTCCTGAGAATAAGACTTCACTCATCTTTTTGGCTTCATCAGCATCTTCTCTTGAATGAACAGTTTTAACAACTTCATAAGCAAGTGCTTTTTGACCAATTCTTTGGCCTAAATTTGCTAAATGTTCTCTTTCAATGTTTTCAATTTCTTCTTTACTTAAGAAAGTAAAAACTTTTAAATACCTAATTGCGTCTTCATCGCTTTGATTAATGAAGAATTGATAAAGTTTATAAGGAGAAGTAAGATTTCTATCTAAAAATAAGGCTCCGTCTTCACTTTTTCCGAATTTTTTACCATCACTTCTTGTAATTAAATGGGCGGTCATACATTCAGCTTCAGCATCAACGCCTTCAAGTTTTCTAATTAATTCTAATCCAGCAGTTAAATTTCCCCATTGATCACTTCCGCCTACTTGAATATGACAATTATATTCTTTCCATAATTTATAAAAGTCAATTGATTGAAGAGTCATATAAGAAAATTCAGTTAAAGAAATTCCGGCATCTAATCTTGAAGAAATAATATCTTTAGAAAGCATATAATTAATATTGAAATATTTAGCATAATCTCTTAAATATTCTAAAAGTGAGATATTAGAAATCCAATCATAATTATTTAACATAGTTCCTTTTTCTGGATCATCTAAATCTAAAAAAAGGGATAATTGATTTTTTATACACTCCGTATTTTCTTTAACTTTTTCAGGAGTTAAAAAACTTCTCTCTTTACTTTTTCCTGAAGGATCACCAATCATTCCAGTAGCTCCTCCAGCAATAGCAATAATTTTATGACCTGCTCTTTGTAATCTCATTAAAATTGAAATCATAACAAAATTGCCGATATGCATCGAAGAAGCAGATGGGTCAAAGCCACAATAAATTGTTTGCTTTTTATCGAACATTTCTTTTAAATGCTCTTCGTTTGAATAATCTTTAATTAATCCTCTCCAGTTTAATTCATCAATAATATTTGGCATAAAAATCCTTTCAAAAAATTAATCACGATATTTAATATAGGTTTGTCTTCCATTTTTTTCAATTTGAACAATAGAAATAATATCATTTTTATGTATAACTTCTTCATTTCCATCTTCAAAAGAAACTTTTATTTCATTTTCATCGACTTTTTCGAGATATTTGCACATTTTATGTTTTGGATTATTAATCATTAATAAATCTCCAGCATGTAATCCATAATTAACGATTGAAACAGCTGGTATTCCTAACTTTTTATAGCCTTGTAATGAACGGAGTTCAATTAAAAATAACCCCATAATTGGAATTCCGCCGGCTTCAATAACTAAATCAACCATTGCTTTGGCACTTCCTCCAGTAGCAATTAAATCATCCATAATAATAACTTTATCCCCTGGATGAATTGCGTCTTTTGGAATTTCAATTGTGTTTTGGCCATATTCTAAATCATATGATTTTTTAAAGCCGACTAATGGTAATTTACCAGCTTTTCTAGCTAAGACTAAACCTTTATTATTCATTGAACAAAGAGGAGCCGCAAAAATAAAACCTCTACTTTCAGCAGCAATTATTTTGTCCCAATTATCATAGGAAGGTAATTCTTTATTTAAATCCATAATTACTTGATGGAAAGCATCTCCATTAGCAAGTAAAGGGGTAATATCTCTAAATTTTATTCCTTCAATAGGAAAATCGTTTATGGTACGAATATACTCTTCATAAATATCCATAATATAGGCTCCTTTTTAATCAACTTTATTATTATATAATAAATGTAAAGAAAAATTAAAACTTGGTTGAATCTTTTTTTACATAAACAGAGTCAAATTTATATTCTTTATCAACCAATTGGCCATTAATTAAATCAACGAGCATATACATAGCTCTTTTCCCTACCTCTTGCATATCGATATAAAGGTTAGTTATATTAGGGCGAATAATCGAAGAATATTTAGTTCCGATAATTGAAATAACTTCAACATCTTCTGGGATAGATAAGCCCATATCTTCGGCTGCATTCATAACAGCGGCAGCAATTGAGTCACGATAAGCGATGATATATTCTTTTTTAATACGTTTAAATCTTTCTTTAAAATCTTGATAAGTTCTTTGATATGAATCATCACAATTAGTAATCTCATATACGCGATCATTTTCTAAATGAGTTTGAATAAAGGCATTCTCAACTCTTGATAAAAGACGTCCAGCATTATGAACATGCAAGAAATTCATCTTTTTATCGCCTTTTGTGAAATAATCAGTGATAACTTTTTTAATTAAATGTTCGTAGCCAAAAGGAATGCAGGCAATTTTAGAAGCAATTATTCGATTATTAACCGCAACAACCGGAACTGAATAGTTATTAAAAAGCTCAATATCTTCTTCGTTCAACTCATCATCAAATACAATAACCCCATCAACATGAGATTTAATAATTTTTTCAATTGATTCAATAGCATCACTTCGTGAATGAGATGTTGTATATAAAGAAACGGTAAAATTTTTGCTTTTACAAATTTCAATAATACCGTTTAGCATATTTGAAATATAAACATAATTTGCCGAAGGAATAATAACACCAATATTAGTTGTCTTATTGGTTGCTAAAGCTTGGGCTAAACCAGAAGGCTTATATCCTAACTTTTTAATAATTGCTAAAACTTTATTTTTGGTTTCGTCTTTAACGGTTGAAGTATTATTAATAACTCTTGAAACGGTTGCAAGAGAAACCCCGGCAGCCTTAGCAACTTCGTAAATAGTGACTCTATCCTTGAAATCATTGCTCATACAAAGTTATTCTATCACAATTAACTAGATTTATGAAAATTTTTCATAATAAATTTTCAATAGTCTAATAAACGTCACTAATCATTGGTAAATTTCGCATTTTTTTATAATTTAAAAAGTTTCTTACCAATATTTATTAATAAAAAAATTATAAATTTGTTATAATTTTTCCATGAGTGATTTTAACGAATTTGACATACTTTCAGTTAGTGAAAGAGCAAAAAGAAAAATTGAAAAAGGCGAATATGCTGTTAATGGTTCCTCTGGAACTTTATATTATGAAAATGGCGAAATTGTTTCTTATAGCGAAGCTAATCGTTATCTAATTGAAAATTTTTCAAAATTTCTTTCTTATTCTTCTCAACTTGGTTCAAAAGAATATCGAGAAGGCTATCTTAATTGGCTTTTTGAAGATAAACTTCCTCTTTTAAAAGAAAGAAAAAATATTGCTTTTTGTGCTTCAAGTGGAGGAACTGAAGCCCTTTTTATTGCCTTTAAAACTCTAGCAAAAGATCATGTTTGTTTATTTCCATCTATTAGATGGGTGAATTACGATACAATCTGCGAAGAAACAAACATTGAATTTGAATTATTTAATTTCTTTAATAAAGATTTTGAATTCGATTTTAATTCATTAGAAGAAAAAATAAATTCAATTAATTCAAAAATATTACTTGTAATAAATGATCCTTGCCATAATCCTACCGGATTTAATTTTAAAAGTGATGATTATGATAAATTATTCTCATTAATTAATAAATATGATAAAAAAATTACACTTTTACTTGATTTAGCATATTTAGATTATTCCTTTTCTAGAAATATGATAATTGAAAAAATAATTAATTCTAATTTTAAAAATCCATTGTATTTAGCAGTTTCGGCTTCTAAATCATTTGGTTATTATGGATTAAGAATGGGTGCTTTAATTAATATTTTCCCAAAAGAAGAGAAAGATATTTATTCATCTAGTTACAAAAAAATTATCCGTGGAACTATTTCTTCAACTAATCATTTAGCAAGTGGTGGTCTTTCTCTTTTCTTTAATAATAAAAATGACGTTTTAAAAGTAAAAGAAGAGATTATTTCTCAAACTGACAGATTAGTTCATTTGGGTAACGAAGTTAAAAAGATTTTAGATGAAAAAGGAATTAAATATTATCCATATGATTCAGGCTTTTATATCACTGTTATTAAAAATAACGCAAAAGAATATTTAAGATATCTTGAAAGTAAAAACATATTCTTTACTTTAAATGATGAAAACTCTATTCGAATTGCTCTTTCTTCATTAAAGGAAAAAGATTTAGCTTATATAAAGGAAAATTTATAAAAATGAACGAAAAGATTATTTTAGATTTTAGAAAATTAGAAAATTTAACAAAAATGGATATTTTAAAATCCTCTCTTTTAATTAAAATAATCGATTCATATTTTAAAGAAAATTCGATAACAGTCGATTTAAAATCTTTATTAATAAGTATTGCTAAAATAATCCATAACCATAAAGATATTAAAAGTAAACTAGATAGTTTAAGTTTAGAAAAAAAGGAAAAACTTTTAAATCTAATAAACGATATTTACGATTATTATCGTTCAAAAGAAAGATATTTAATTTATGTTAAAGACGATAACAAAGAAAATTTATCACATAGAGACTTTGTTAAATCTTTTATGAATTTCTCTAATTTAGTTGTTGATTTTTATCGTGATATTTATGAAGGAATTTTAGGGAAAGAACAAACAGTTTATCGTATTTTACCTTCAGGCGGAAATGTTGGAATTATTTTTTCTAAAGAAAATCTTCCATTAAATAATGAATATAAGTTTTTAAATAAAGTACCTCTTCTTGAATCAATTGTTAATCAACCACCCTTTATTGTGTCGACTAACCAAAATAAAAGAGTTGGGTTTTTCCATGAAAACAACTTAAAGATTACTGAAAAAGACTTAAATATTAATAATTATTTCTCTGTTTTAATTAAAATAAATGGTAAAAACGGTCTAATTGTCGTTGAAAAAAATTATTTATCCTTTTTAGCATCAATCGGAAATTTATTTGAAGTTACTTCTTTTGATGAAAGAATTCATTCGATTGATTTTATTGTGTTTTACGGTATCGAAAATATTTCCGATTGCTACTATTATTATGAAAATAATATGGTTATTGGGGTTTTAGGAAAAGAATTTAAAATCGATTATTTCGGTTATATGAAAAAAATGATTCTTACCTTATATAATTTATTAACAATTAAAGAAAATAATCTTCCAATTCATGGTGCTGGATTTACAATTTCTGATGGAAAGAAAACTAAAAACATTGTAATTTTAGGTGATAGCGGAGCAGGGAAAAGTGAGACTTTAGAAGCTGTTAAAAATGAATTCCATAATAAATATGTCATCGCTCCGATTTTTGATGATATGGGGACATTTTTTAATATAAATAATAATATTTATACTTCAGGAACTGAAATCGGTGCTTTTGTAAGACTTGATGATTTAGAGCAATCTTATTCATTAAATAGTGTTGATAGATCGATCTTTTTTAATATTGAAAAACCAAATTCAAGAGTTGTAATTCCACTTTTATCATATATCAACAGCATTAAACTTTATAAAGTTGATGCTTTCTTTTTAGCGGATAATTTTTCGATTAATGATGAAAAAATCAAATTTTACGAAAATATAGATGAAGCGATTAACGACTTTAAAAAAGGAGAAAGAGTCGCTTTAAATACAACTAATGAAAAAGGTAAAGTATCGACTTATTTTGCTAATCCTTTCGGTCCTCTTCAAGAAAAAGAAAAAGTAGAAACTTTTATTGATTCCTACTTTTTTACCTTAAAAAATAATAATATTCCTATCGGCCGAATTTTAACCTCTTTATCTTTTGATAAATTTGAAGGTCCTAAAAAAGCGGCTTATGCATTAATCGATTTTTTTGAAAAACTAGATTAATCTAAGAAAAAATCGTCTCCAACTTTATAAGTATCATCAAGTTCTAAAAGGCCATGTATTTTTTCATATCCATCAAGAGCTAATTCTCTACCTGAACAAAGCATTCCATAACTATCAATCTTTAATAATTTGCCTGGAACAATTTGTTTTCCGTCAGGCATAAAAGTATAAGGAAGTGCACAGACACATTTTAAATTTAATCTAGCATTATATGCACCACAAACAATTTGTAAAGGTTCTTCTTTTCCAACATCGACTTTACAAATATGAAGATGATCACTATCTGGATGCTCTTCAATGTCTATAATTTGAGCAACCTTAAATCCGCTTCCTTCTTGATATGGCAATTCTGAAAGTCTGGCGTTTTTAATTTTTATATTAATAACATTTAAAACTTCCTTATTTAAATGATGGATAAATCCATTTGCTTTAATTTTAACAATATCTGAAATATTAAAAATATTTATACCAACAAGTTCTTCATCTTTATATAAAGCAACAACATCATCGTGTTTTTCGTATCTATTTGGAAATATAGAAGGTTTTATTTCAATAAGTAAAATATCTCCAATAGTTTTATGGTTATAATAGCATCCATATCTCATAATTAATATTTACTTTCCTTAAATTCATCAATCTTGTCTTTTGAAAGATTTTCTAGCATATATAATAAAGAATTTTTAGCATAAATAAAATCATTTATATCCATAATAGATGAAGCAGTATGAATACTTCTAGCAACTATACAATGAGTCAAGGTTAAACAGTTAGAAGAAAAAGCAACTGAAGCATTTGTTCCGCCTAATGTTTCAAAATATTGATATTTACCGTTAGTTTTTTCAACGGCTTCTTTTTGGAAATCAATTAAAACAGGGTTAGCAATCATTGTACGATCAATAAATCTTAATAAAACTCCCTCACCAATTCTTCCTTGTTCATTACTTGAAATTGAATCTTTGGCTGTTGAACAATCTAAAACGAAACAAAAATCAGGATTTATATTTTTAATAGCACTAGAAAGTCCTCTAACACCTACTTCTTCTTGAACACTTCCTCCAACATATAAATCAAAAGGTAAAGTTTTATCTTTTAATTCATTTAAAATAGTTAGACCTAGAATAATTCCATATCGATCATCTAAAGCTTTAGATAAGATTCTAGTTTCATGATTTAAATATTTAAAATCTCCGAGTAAAGTAATCATATCGTTAATCATTACACCAGAAGAAATAGCGTCCTCTTTATTTTTAAATCCAAAATCAAAAAGAAGATTTGAAGAATTTACTTCTTGAGGAAGACCTTTTAAAAGATGAGGAGGAGTTGAATCAATTGCTCCATAAAAAATTTCTCCCTTTTTAGTTTTTAATTTAACTCGATTAGATAAAAGTGTTTGATAATTAAATCCTCCTAAAGGGTATGGAACGATTATTCCGTTTTCTTTAATATCTTTAACAATAAACCCAACTTCATCCATATGAGCATCAATCATGACTTTAAAAGATGAATTGCTTCCTTTTTTTATTCCATATATATTTCCGGCATAATCTTTATAAACTTCTAAATTTAATTTTTTAAATTCTTTATAAAGATAAGAAGCAACTTCTTTTTCTTGGCCACTTATTGCATCAAGTTGAGTTATTTCTTCAAAATATTTTTTCTCTAAATCATTTAATTTATTCATTTTTATATTAGATCCTTTCTTTAAAATGAGTCTATTTATTTTTATTCCTCCATTTTTATAACGCATTTCAAATTCAGTTAAAGCATCAAATTCTTCTAGCATATTATAATTAGTATCATCTTTTAATATATCAAAGCCATATTCTTTGAATTTGTCTTTGCTATATAAATAAAAGTCATAATTATCACTTTTATAGTAGATATTATGTTCATCTTTTAAAATTTTTATATATGCTTCAATAAAATTTGAAGAAGTTAAGCGTCGTTTTTCATGTCTTTTTTTAGGCCATGGGTCTGAAAAGTTTAAAAATATTCCACTAATTGAATTAGTACGTAAAATATCAACTAATTTATAAAAATCTTCAGCAATCATTCTTACATTTGTTAAAGATGATTCATCGATTTTCTTTAAGGCAATTCCAGCAACGGTTTTATTTATTTCTACAACTAAAAAATTAAGTTCAGGATATTTTTTCGCAATTTCTAAAATAAATTGTCCTTTCCCTGGACCAATTTCTAGAAAACATTTTTTATCATTAACAAATTTTAAAATTTCTTCTTTGTTTTCTAAATAAAAAATGTTTTTACCTTCATTTAAATAATCTACCGCCCATTGCTTGAATTTAGTTCTCATTTAAATTACCTAAAACATAGATTGCACGAGCATAAATTGACATTGAATTAAAGAAATCTTCAAGATCAATTTTTTCATTTTCTTCATGAATATGATCAATCTTACCAGGGAAATTACTT
>CALVMY010000039.1 GCA_944349405.1 uncultured Bacilli bacterium
GTGTTTTTTTGACAGAAAAATATCCTGAAAAATATGCCGAATATGGCGGCAAAAAAGTAAAATTCTAAAAATATCGATTATAACTTTACTTTTAATCAAAATTAAAGGAAAAAACTTTATCTTTAATGTAAGCGCTTACAAGTTGATATTTATCAATCTTTTATAAAATATATTAAACAATAAAAAATTGATATGATTCGTAGATTATTCATTTTTTAATATTATAAAAAAAGGCGATACAAAATTTTTTAAAATATTAAATTTTATGGTATTTGAATTGACTTTTATGGCTTAAATTAATGTATTAACTTTAATAATTAATGTTTTGAACTTCTTTACATTCACCTTTAACGATTGAAAGAAGATACATCTTGATGTTTTTACTGTTTTCAAAAGTTTTAAAACGCTCTTCAATAACTTTACGATATTCATTAAGTTGATAAGTATATTCATCTTTATTAATATCAGATGTTTTATAATCAATTATTAAAATTTTATCTTTATAAACAATTAATAAATCGATGCTTCCTTCTACTCCATCTTTTTCATATTGATATTCTTTATATATTTTTAAAGCGTCTTTAATATCATCAAATATTTTTAATTCTCTAACCTTTTTTATTTTATTTAAGTCATCTTGAGTTTTTAAATATGAATAATCTGGATTTTTAAAATCTAATAATTCTAAAAGGAAATGTAAATGAGTACCATATTCTAAAGAATTAATTAATTCTTCATTATATTTATCTTCGATTGATAATTCTTTAGAAGCTCTTCTTTTTTTAATTTTATTAAAAATATATAAATCTTCATTTTGTTCTTTTAAAGAAGGCAATGCATTATTAATATTTTCTACATCTTTTAAAGTATTAATATTTTGATCAAGATCAAAATATTTCATTTTAAAATCAATAAAATCAATATTAAATAGACCTTCTTTTAAGAATAATTTATCATTATTCTTATTTTTATTACTAAATAAAAGAATAATTCTTAAAAAGACACGATCTATTAATAAATCAGGTTCTACTTCTTTAGTGATTTTATCTTTAATTTCATTTAATCTATTTTTTAAAGTTAACATCTCTAAATATAATTTGTTATCATCTTTTTTAATGTGCTTATTTAAATCAAAATTTGTATTTATAAATTTTCTTAATATTAAATAATTTAATGCTTTTGAAATATTAGAGATATTTTTTATATTTAACGTTAAAGAGTTATCTTCATCTTCTTTTGAAGAACATAAAACAAGTTCATCTAAATTAGATTCTAGATTCTTATCAAAAAATTTATCTTTATTATTCTTAACTTCTCCTACTTTATTTAATAAATCTTGAATTAAACGTTTATAGTTTAATTTTATATAATTTTTATATTCATGAACTTCATTAATTTTTTCTTTTGCTTGATGAAGCGAAAAATAATTTATAAAAGAAGCATATTCTTTTAAAGCTTCAATATTATTTTCTTCGATAATCTTATTTTCTTTTAAAAAGTTTAAATATGATTCATTTAAGTTGATTTTAAAAGGGAAAGCATTAAAGATTTCTTCCATAATTGTTGAAGAAGAATCAATTTCTTTATAGCTTTCTACTTTATCTTTAATTTTAAAAATCGGATTAACAAAATAAAGTGATTCTTTTTCTCTAGTTAAAGCAACATAAAGTAATCTTTCGTATTCATTTCGATTTTCTTTCTTTTCTTCACTCGTTAAAATTTCTTTAAAAGATGTATGTAAAGGTAGATTTAATTCATAAGTTGGTAAAAATATTCCTTCATCTTTATTAATATAAAATGGAGTCTTGTCATGATTATTATTACTGTATTTACATTCACCTAAAGGAAGATAGACGATTTTATATTCAAGACCTTTTGATTTAAAAATAGTGGTTAATTCAACACTATTATCACTAGAAAATAATGTTTCTTGATTTAAACTAATCTTATATTTATTTAAAGAATCTAAAAGTGAAATAAATCCATCAAGATGAGAACCATTATTTTCAAGTTGTTTAGTTAAAGAATAAATATATTCGATTAAAGATAAATGATTAAAAGAGTTACCAATATGAGGTATTTTTTTAATTACCTCATATTCATCAATTAATTTTAAAACGGTTTCAGAAAGTGAAAGAAATGAATTTTGTTTAATAAAATTATTCATTTTTTTAATTATTTCGTCTTCAAAATAATTATTTTCTTTTATTAACTCATATATTTTTTGATCACTATAAGAATATAAATAGCTTCTAGCTAAAGATACAAAATAGTGTCTAATATTATCATAAATCTTACTTTTTTCTTTAATTTCATTCTTAGATTTATCAATCTTTAATGAATAATAGAGCTTAAAGATCGATTCAATTACGATAATTGAATCAATAGTTCTTATATTATCATCATAAGCAATATTTAAAGGTACTTTATATTTTTCAAAAATTTCTTTATATAAAGAGTAATTATTTTTTCTTTTTGTTAATATTCCAAAATCTTTAAATTCACAATCTCTTAGGATAAGATTGTTATTATCATCAAAATCAACGACTTGATATTTATTATTAATTTTTGAAATTATATCGTTTAAGATTAAATAAATTTCATTTTCAATTTCATTACTAGCTTCTTTAAGAACTGTATTTGATAATAAAAAATTAAATCCTCTTTCATTATCGTTATTTTTACTTTTTCCCTTATAAATATCTTTAGACTTATCATAAACTAGTTTTTCAGAGTCATTAAAAATTAACCCACCGTTTTCTAGTGTCATATTTTTTTCAAAATATTTATTTACTAACTTTAAAATTATTTCTAAAGAACGATAATTAGTGTTCATATCGATTGCATCAAATTCACTTGAAGAAGAAAATTTTTCTTTTCTAGCTAAAAATAGTTTTGGATTAGCATATCTAAAACGGTAAATAGATTGTTTGATATCTCCGACTAAAAATAATTTATTATCGCTATTTTGAGCTAAAGCATTAATAAAAGATTCTTGAATATCGTTATTGTCTTGATATTCATCAACTAAAATAAATTTAAAATTATTTCTAATTTCTTCTTTTATTTCTTTATATTTTTCTTCCTTTAAAAGTTTTAAAGATAATCTTTGAACATCGCTATAGGTATAACTTGAAGTTAAAAATTTATAATCATTTAACTTAGTTTCAACTTCTTTTACTAAACTTAATAAATAAATAATATCGTCTTTAGCAGATAATATTTTATTAACTTGATATTCGATATTTCGATAATTTGAAAGATATGAAGATAATTTATTAAAACTATCCTTTATATTTTCAAATAATGTTTTATCATTTAAAACTTTTTTAAATTCTAGACAAAGTTTAGAAAAATCAGGAGTTATATTCGTAGACGATCTAATACCCATCCTTGAATCAAAAGTAATACTAAAAGAGTCGAGGTATTCTTCATCTTTTTTTGTTAATAAATTATCAAACGACTTTAACAAAGCATTGTTAGGGTCTTGAATTTTATATTTTGCTTCAGTTATATAATCATTTAAGGGATTAATATAATATTCATTAACATAATTTAATAATCTTTCTTTAATGTGAGTTTCATTTAAGAAATTTTCTTCATAATGATTAAAAAATTTATCTCTTGATTCAGGATCAAAACGATCAATTTCTTCTTTTAATTTTAAAACAAATGTTTTTAAGTTAGAATCGCCCTTAAAACAATACTTATTTAACATCCTTTTGATAGTAGGATCTTTTTTTATATATAAAGATTTTAAGATTTCATCTAAAATTTCATTTTCTTTTGCTTTGGAAATAGAATCATCAATAATATTAAAATTAGGATTAATATTTAAATATTCAGCATATTTTTTAACTAAAAAAGAGGAGAACGAATCAAAAGTTTGAATATGAGCTGAAGAGATAGTTTGAGCATAAGGAGAATGATTATCTTCAAACTTTTTAATTATTTTAGTTTGCATTTGATATGCGGCTTTATCAGTAAAAGTTAAAACCAATAAATTTTCTAGTTCAATTCCATTATCTTCATTAATAATTTGATAAACTTTCTCGGTTAAAACAGCAGTTTTACCACTTCCTGCTCCTGCTGAAATAATTAAACTTTTATTAGATTTTAAGGCCTTTTTTTGTGATTCATTAAACTCAAATCCCATCTTTATTCTTCCTCATCATAACTAAATTTATATATTTTTGGTTTGCCTTTATTAAAACAAATATCTTTAAAATCGCAATATTCACAAGGAGAACTCCCACTCTTAGTTATCTTTCCAGGTTCAATTTTAAAATCGTTATTCATTAATTCGTTACCAATTTTAATAAATGCTTCAAAAGCTTCTTTTAAATAATCGTTAATAAGTTTTTTATCATTATATTTAGTAATATTTTGTTCTTTTAAAGCTTTAGATAAATATGCATTTTCAAAATAATTTTTACCATCATTATAATATTTTTTAAGAAGGGGCTGGATAAATCCATTTAAAGTAGTATTTGAATCTCCATAGGTATTTTTGGCGGCAATTAAATACATTGGAACTTGTAAACTTAAACCTTGTTTTATATAGTCACTATCGATACCTTCATCCCCCGTTTTATAATCGATTACAGTTATTGAATTTTCATCTTTTTTAATTCCTACAAAGTCACATCGGCCATATATTGTATATTTTTTATCTTCAAGTTCTGTTTTATATTCTAAATCTGTCTCGGTTTCTATTTGATCAAACTTATTATCTTTAAAATAATCATTCATTTTTATAAAAGCATATTTTAAATAATCAAAAGCTGTTTCTTTTAAAAGAAATTTTTCATACTCTTCTAATTCACAAACCTTTTTATCGTTAAGGCAATCATCAAATATTTTTTCAATATTATTTATAAGATCTTGATCTTTAGTTTTATTATTACCTAAAAGCTCTAAAATTTTATGAGCAAGATTACCTAATTCAGTATAAAAAGTTTTGTTAAATTCACCTGGCAATAACTCATTTTCTAAATAATATTTAAAAGGGCATTTTCTAAAATCAGATATTTTAGAAAATTTAACTTTATATTCTTCTTTTTTTATATCAACACCTTTAAAAGTATAATCATAATCTTTATATATATTTTCTTCTTTATCAAAATTATGGTCATCTTTATAGCGGGATAAAACTAATTCTTTACTTTCTTTATTATATAATCCATCTAAGTTTATATTTCCATCAATCGCTTCTTCTTTTAAGCCATATTCTTTTATAAAAGAAGAGGGATAAATTTTATCTTTAAGATGAATTTTTACTCTTGAAAAGATTAAAGCATTAGAAAAAAGTAAAAAGTTAGACATTAAGTTTTTATTTAAAGCTGTTTTATTGTCTGAAGTAGATAAATCTAGCTTTTTTAATTCGTTATCGAATAAATAATCATCGTTTTTATAATATTTAAAGAAATTATTATAAGTAAAATCGGTTATAAATAAATATATATCATCTTTAAAAATAGGTTTAGTTATTAAATTAATACCTTCTATATTATCGTTATATTTAATAATTAAAGAAGTAATAATCTCTTTTAAAATTAAATAAGCTCTATCAAAATCTTTAATTTTTTCTAAGTTATATTTACTTAAAAAATTATCTTCTAAGTTATTATCTAATACTTTTTTAATCTCTTCTTCTATTTCTTTATATAAAATCTTTTTATTAATAAAAGATTCTTCCATGAGTTTATAGATTGATGGATATGATAATAAACTTCTTTTATGAGAATAATTTATTTTTAATTTATAAATAGATGCATAAGTATCTAAATAAAAAGGTAATTCTTCTTTAACATATAAATATATTTTAGAAGGGTCTATTTTATCGATGTTAATAAGTTTATTAATATAAGAAAATATATAGTTATATTCTTCATTTTTATCTCTAAATACTTTTATTTTTTTATTTTTATTTATATCTAAGATAACTTTATCAATATTAGATTTATCAAGTGATAAATGGATAATATTATTAGAATTGATATATTCTCCATATTTATTTAAAAGAGTATATAAAGATTTATTATTTTTTTCATCATCTTCAAAAATAATAATTGTTTTATCTTTTAAAATATTTGGAGCATAAATATCTTTTTTAATTATGCCTTGTTTTATCATTTTCTTTTTTAATAAAACATATTCATTATCTTGATTTAAAGTTGAATTTTCATCGATTAAAACAAGTATTTTAGCAAGATCATGTGCTTTTAAATAATCTAAATTTTTATCTAAATTATTAATTAAATAAGCGATTATATCATCGTTAACTTTAAATTCTAAAAAAGAAAATAATTCATTATAAGAAAAATATTTAATATCTAATAAAGGATTTTCTTTTTTTAAAGATAAAAAAATATCGCGATAAGAATATTCACCAATTACAAGATAAGATTTTGAACTATCAAATTCATATTTTAAAAGAGAAGAAAAATTCATATTTATTAGTATACTAATTTCTTCTTCTCTTTTCTTAAATTATTTTTAAATAAGTGACAATTAGTCATCTTTTTATCCAAATCTCTTTTGAAAAATTCCAAATATACTCAAAACTCAAATTCTTATTGATGCTATCAACAATTGGCATCAGAAATTTTTTACAATATTTTATGATTTCTTCAAAAGTTAATGTTTCACTAATTTGCTTTTTCATTATAAATGAATTCCGTCTATTTTGATTAAGTTTGTCATAAATATATTCGTCTTTAAAAGCGACAATATCATCAAAACCAGTTTTTCGGTATTTAAAAGTTTCTTTAACTGCAATATATTTTAGCTTTCGCTTTATTGATTCTGCTGAAATCACAATAAAACCTCCAAATAAGTTCTTAAAATAGATTCTTTGCCTAACACTTTTGCATAACGCATTAATTTATTCATATTTTTTCCTTTTTTTAATAAGTAATTAGTAAGAATTTCCTTTATTTCTCCGATTCCAATTTTTTCGCGATAACTTACGATGTCAACTACTGTTTTTTCAATAACATAAATATGAAATTTATCGAAACCATTATTAATTTCTTAAATTCCGAGATTATATCGTTCTTCGCTAAAATTATATAAATTAATTTTTGGCCAAGCAGGAAGAGTCAAAAATTTGTCTTTTCTAAATATAGCTAAGTCAACGACTTCAGGTCTTACTGTAGTAAGTTCATAATAAGAAGCCGCACTCAAAAGACATACTACTCCTCTTATTACATAAGCAGAGGTAAAAATAAAATCGTTATAATCTCCATAAAAAGTTAAATTACTATAAGAATTATTATTCAATTTTGCTAGAAAACCTGATTCAACCATCTTATTTATTTTATAATTAGATAAGCCCAAATCTTTTAATTCTTGCATTGAATAAATCATTTTTTTATCATTGATTTTAAGATTCATTAATATTACTTCATTTTAATTAAATTCGGCTATTTTGATTTTTTGCCGAATTTTATTTAAATTTTTTCTTTAAATAGATAAAAATTCAACTATACAAATGAAAATTTAAGCAAATATTTAAAATTATTTTCCAAAATAAAAGACCACCCACATAATGAGTGATCTAAATTTCTCATGACGATAAATATGATTAACGCTTTGAGAATTGTGGTGCTCTTCTTGCTTTTTTAAGACCGTATTTCTTTCTTTCTTTGCTTCTAGCATTACGAGTTAACATGCCATGAACTTTTAATGTGGCTCTGTCTTCTCCTGCTTCAAGAAGTGCACGAGCAATACCAAGTCTTAAAGCTCCTGTTTGTCCTGAGAAGCCGCCGCCAAGAACAAATGCCTTGACATCATATTTTCCTTCAACACCTAAAAGTGTAAGAGGTTGTTTAAGGTCTAAAACTAAGGTTGCATGTGGGAAATATTCGTTAACATCTTTATCATTAACAATGATTTTTCCACTTCCTTCAGTTAAATAAACTTTAGCAACAGAAGATTTTCTTCTTCCTGTTCCATAGAAAGCTTTCTTTTT
>CALVMY010000040.1 GCA_944349405.1 uncultured Bacilli bacterium
TTACTTAATGGTGAAAAAATAAGTGAATATTGGACAGCACCTAAAGATTTAAAACCAGAAGTATTTAAAGAATATAAATTTGATAAAGTCCAAAGAAAAAAGATTTTATCAGTAAATCAAAAAGCTATAAAAAGGATATAAATATAGGAAAACAAAAAAGAGGCGTTAAGAATTTTTATTTCTTAACAGCCCCTTTATTTATATATATTTATTAACACTTTATTAAATTTTTATATATAATACTTACATATGAAAAACGGAATTAAATTTTTAACACTTTTAGCAAGTGCTATTCTCTTAGTAGGTTGTTCTCAACCTGCACCAGTTGATCCAGATGATGAAGATAAACCATTCTATGACCCAGATAACCTTTATACTCCAAACGGTCATAAGTTTGTCTCAACCCGAGTTGAAGCTCAATATAGAAGTGAAAACGCTGACTATACTTTAGGAGGTGTTTTAGATAGAACAGTCAATATTTTTAAAGATGCAGATTCACTTATTAATAGTAAAAACGCTGAACAATTCGGTTCACAAACTTTCTATTCAATGTGGACTTTCCATGAAGAAACAGAAAACTTTGGTTTTGATCCATTTTTAGAATATGATGATGAATTCTTTGAAGATCATCTTTTAATTGTCGGGGCTGTTTCTTTACCAAAAGATACTGAATTATATTTTATTAATTTAGATACTGAATTACAAAAAAGAAACGACGTCAATTCTGGCAATCCATTTTATGCTATAAATTTTGATGAAGTCTCTCCAACTGATGAAATTCAATCTTCATCTACTGAAAGACCAGTCTATTTCTTTATTCCAATTGATATTCCCGAAGGAGAAACTGTTAGCTCTTTATATGCTAAATATAGTAGTGATCCAATTAAATATATCTATTGGGAAGTACATGAATCAACCCTTACTCATTCACCTGTATTTAATAATTAATTAAGACAAAAATTAAAGGTAGGAATAAAAATTTAAGTCCTACCTTTTTATTTTTGTCTTAATTTTAAAATAACTATTTATCGTTTTCTTTTAATATTTCTTTAAAATAATCTAATAAATCATTTTTATATTCATCTTTTTTTAACGCAAAATGAATTACCGCTTTTAAATAGCCTAATTTATCTCCACAATCATATCTAACTGGAGAAAAATTATAAAAATATGCCCCTTCTTCTTTTATTAATGAATCGATTGCATCAGTAAGTTGAATTTCTCCACCTTTTCCTGGTTTAGTATTTTCGATCTTTTCAAATATTTTATAATTGAAAACCCATTTACCTAATGAAGCGAGTAAAGATGGAGCTTCTTCTTTTTTAGGTTTTTCAACTATTCCTTTTAAAAGGTAAGTATTTTCATCGACCCTTTCTTTAACATCCATTGCCCCGTATTTAGAAATATCATCAAGCTTAACTTTTTTACCTCCAACAACGGTTTTTCCATTTACCTTTTTAAAAGCGTCAACTAATTCTTTAACCGCGCTATCTTTATCAAAATCAACAATATCATCTCCACAGCAAACAACAAAATTATTATCTTTAATTACATCTTTTGCCATTAAAACAGCATGGCCTAAACCTTTCATCTCTTTTTGTAAACAATAATAGAAGTTTGCTTTTTTAGGGATATCATCAACGATTTTAGCATATTCCTCTTTTTTTGAAGTAACTAATTCATCAAAGAATTTTTTATCTTCACTATAATATTTTTTAATATCTTCTTTATATTCACTCACTATAAAAACAATGTTTTTTATTCCAGCGTTTAAACATTCATCTACGATATAATCGATTGTTGGGCGATCAACAATATTTAACATCTCTTTAGAAACACCTTTAGTTATTGGTAAAAATCTTGTACCTCTACCAGCTGCAGGAATAACAGCCCATTCTACTTTTATTTCGTTTTTATTATTATCCATATTATTATTTACTCCTACATCTTTAATTTAATAATTAGTTCTCTTTATTAATTATACATTATTCAATATCTATTTTATTAAAGAAAAAGAATTTACTTCTAGTTCACTTCTAAATTTTTTATTATTTACTACTATTACTTCTAGATATAAAAAAGTTACTCAATAATGAGTAACTTTTTAAGTTTTATACTTTAATTAATTTATTATTCAAGTTCAAATACTCCTGTATAGAGTTGATAATAATATCCATGTAAAGCAATAAGTTGATCATGAGTACCTCTTTCTATAATTCTACCATGATCTAAAACCATAATTGCTTCAGCATCTTGAATAGTTGATAAACGGTGAGCGATTAAAAATACTGTTCTACCTTTCATTAAATTAGCCATACCTTTTAAAACAATTTGTTCAGTACGAGTATCAATTGAAGAGGTAGCTTCATCTAAAATCATAACTGGACATCCACTTACTGCTGCTCTAGCAATTGATAAAAGTTGAGCCTGTCCTTGAGAAATAGATGAACCATTCCCTTTAATATAAGTGTTATATCCTTGAGGAAGACGAGAGATAAATGAATCAGCATTTGCAAGTTTAGCAGCTTCAATACATTCTTCATCAGTTGCATCAAGTCGACCAAATCTAATGTTATCCATAATCGTTCCACTAAATAAATTAGTATCTTGAAGAACCATTCCAAGTGATCTTCTTAAATCTTTTTTCTTAATTTTATTAATGTTAATTCCATCGTATCTAATCTTTCCATCGGCTATATCATAGAATCTATTAATTAAGTTAGTTATTGTTGTTTTTCCAGCACCAGTTGCTCCAACAAAAGCAATTTTTTCTCCTGGACGAGCATAAAGAGAAACATCATGAAGAACAATTTTTTCAGGAACATATCCAAAATCAACATTAAACATTCTTATATCACCCTGTAAAAGAGTGTAAGTAATTGATCCATCAGCAGTATGAGGATGTTTCCAAGCCCATAAGGTATGTTCTTTTCTAGAACATTCAACAATGTTGCCTTTATCATCGTATTTACCCATAACTAAGGTAACATAACCATTGTCAGTTTCTTTTTCTTCATCTAAAAGTTCATAAACTCTACTTGTTCCAGCAATTGCCATAGCTATTGGATTAACTTGGTTAGAAACTTCACTAACGTTATTAGTAAATTGTCTAATCATTGGAAGGAAAGAAACAATAACACCAATTGAAATTGTTCCGCCAAATCCAAGGATTGTTAAATTTGGAACTTCAAAGATAAATAATAAAGTAGCTGTAACAGCAATAATAATATAAAGAAGATTACCGATATTACCTAAAATAGGCATTAAAATATTGGCAAATTTATTACCATCACAGGAAGTTTTTTGAAGTTTTATGGCTAAAACTTCAAAATTCTTTTTACATTCTTCTTCATGAGTAAATGATTTAATAACTTTTAAACCATTCATCATTTCTTCAACATAACCTTCAACTTTAGCAAGATTATATTGACCATCACGGAAGTTTTTGGCACTTCTTCCACCAACTGATTTAGTAACAATTACCATTGCAATTGAACCAACTAAAACAATAAGAGTTAAATAAACACTAGAAAGAAGCATAATTACAAATATTGAAACAAATGTAACAGTACAAATTAAAATAGTTGTAATTGATTGAGATAAAAGTTGTCTAATAGTATCAACATCGTTAGTAAATGTTGACATAATTTCTCCTTTATCGTGAGTATCAAAATAACGAATTGGGAGGTCTTGCATATGATCGAATAATCGACATCTCATTTCATGCATATACTTTTGAGCATATCTAGCGGTGATTTGAGAATAAGTAAATCCACCAGCTAAAGAAATACAATATGCTGAAATTAATATAACTAAAAAACGATTAAATTCACTTTCGATTGCTTCAAAACTTCCAGCAACGATTGCTTCTTCAATTAAGTTCGTAACATTTTGAATCATTAAAGGAGCAACAATTGCGCCTAAAGCTGAAATAAAGACACAAATAGTAGCAATCGTTAAAGCGATTGGATGTGATTTATAATAATCAAAGATACATCTAAGAAGGACATGCTGTTTTTTATTATTTTTAGTTTTCATAATTAATGTGCACCTCCTACTCTATTTTGAATTTCATAAACTTCTTGATAAATAGCATTGTTTTTTAATAATTCTTCATGGGTTCCAATACCATTTATCTCCCCATTATCCATAACAACAATCATATCAGCATCTTGAACTGATGAAATTCTTTGGGCGATGATGATTTTTGTAATTCCTGGGATATATTCTTTAAATCCTTTACGGATATAAGCATCAGTTTTTGTATCAACTGCACTTGTAGAATCATCTAAAATTAAGACTTTTGGTTTTTTAAGTAATGCTCTAGCAATACAAAGTCTTTGTCTTTGTCCTCCAGAAACGTTTACACCGCCTTGCTCAATCCAACTATCATATTTTTTAGGGAATGTTTCGATAAATGAATCAGCTTGAGCAATTTTACATGCTTCAATAATTTCTTCTTGAGAAGCATCTTTATTTCCCCATCTAAGGTTATCATTAATCGTTCCAGAGAAAAGAATATTTTTTTGTAAAACCATTGCGACGTTATCTCTTAATGTTTTTACATCATAATCTTTAACATTTTTTCCAGCGACTTTAACTTCTCCTACGCTAGCATCGTAGAATCTAGAAATTAAATTTACTAAAGTTGATTTAGAAGAACCAGTTCCTCCAATAATTCCGACTGTTTGACCACTTTTAATATGTAAATTAATATTTGCTAAAGCGTATTTTTCAGCGTCTTCTTTATATTTAAAAGAAACATTTTCAAAGTCAATGTCACCATTTTCTACACTAGTTAAAGCATTTTCTTTATTTTTAATAGTTGGTTCTTCGGTTAAAACTTCATATGATCTTTCAATAGCTGGAACAGCCATAATAATCATAAATAAAACCATCGCAACCATCATTAATGAAGATAAAACTTGAGCTGAATAAGTTATCATTGCTGAAAGTGAACCAACATTAAAAGGTGCGTTTTCAGGACCAAATTCAATGCCAAGTTCAATACAAAGTATACTGCCCATAAATAAAATTAAAGACATTGATAAATACATGACTGCTTGCATTGCAGGATTAATTGCACTCATGATTTGTTCAACCTTTTGGAAGCCTTTGCCCATTACTCCGGATTCATGAGCAAACTTTTCTTTTTGATGTTCTTCACGAGCATAAGTTTTAACAACTCTCATGCCTCTAATATTTTCTTCAGTTAATTCATTTAAATCATCGTATTTTCTAAATAATTTAACGAATAATTTTGTAGCAAACGGAATTAAACAAATTAAGATAATTGCAATAAATGGAATAGTAATTAAAAATACCCATGAAATTGGAGTAGCGACCACTAACGCCATAACAAATGAGAAAGCAAACATAAATGGAGCTCTTATTGCAATTCTAATTAAAAGCATATAAGCCATTTGAATATTCCAAATATCGGTAGTTTGACGAGTGATTAAGGAAGAAGTAGAAAACTTATCTATATTATTAAAAGAATAAGATGTAATTTTATTAAATAAATCTACTCTTAAATTTTTAGTTAAACCAGTTGCGGCAATTGCACTCATTCTTCCTGAAGTAATACCGCAAATTAAAGAAGTAGCACCTAAAACTAAAAGAATGGCAGCATAAATTAATACTGAATTTAAAGCTTGCTCTTTTAAAGCATCAGTAACCGTAACATTAATAAAGGTTGATAAAACTTCAATTAAAAGTGACATGACATAAGGAATTACACATTCTATAGCTGTTTCAAAAAGAATAAAAACAATCGATAAATATGCATATTTTTTATATTCACGTGTTGAATGAAGTAAATATCTAAATTTTGGTATAAAACCAAGCTTATTTGTTAAACTTTTCTTCATTTTCGCCCTCCTTAATTTTTAAAATAATCTCTTCGAACAATTTAAATAAAGTTTCTCGATCCTTCTTCTTTAATACACTGACTAATTTTTCATCAAAGGTTTTAACCTTAACAAAATTGAAATCATAAAATTCGTTTCCTTTTTTAGTAAGTTTTAAAATCTTTTTTCTTTGATCTAAAGGATCGATTTCTCTTTCAATTAAACCTTTCTTTTCTAAAGAAGAAATAAGTTCACTTGCAACTGCTTTACCAATATAAAATTCATCTTCGATATCTTTTTGAATAGTAACGATATTTTCTTCATTTCTAGTATAGATAAAATCTACAATCATACAATCATGTGTGGAGATTCCATTCGCTTTATCATATTCTTCTAATTTTTTAGAGGTATAACGAGATAAATAATGTAAATAGTAAGAGACAGTTTTTTCCATAAATAGTTCGATATCGAACTAGATTATAGTTAGAAAACGAACCAAAATCAAGAGATTTTAAATTTTATTTATTATTTTTTAAATTTAATTAAAAATTCGATAAATATCGTTATTTTTATTGCCTTTTACTTATTATTTAAAATAAAAATATTATTGAAAGCGGTTTCAATTAATATATTTATTTTATTAATAAAAACTCTTTAACTTTCTAATAAGTTAAAGAGTTAATTAATAAATAATAAATAATAAATAAATAATTAATTAGATGAAGCTAAATCAACATTATGATAAACATTTTGAACATCTTCACAATCATCAAGTTGATCAAGTAAATCTTTAAATTTAGTTAAATCTTCTCCACTTAAAGTAATGCGGTCATTAGCAAGCATTGTAATTTCAGCTGCTTCATATTCTTCAATACCTAATCCTTTAAGTGCTTCTTTAGCTTTATCAAAATCACTTGGAGAAACAATAACTTCGACTTCACCATTATCATTATCAATACTTCTTACATCAACATCTCCTAAAATTAATGCTTCCTCTAATTCTTCTTCTTTACCACTATAATTAAAATCTAATAATCCAACATGTTCAAAATTATAAGAAACACTACCAAGTTGACCACCCTTTCTAGTAACAATTGTTCTTACATTTACTAAAGCACGATTAGAATTATCAGTTAAAGTATCAATAATTAAAAGTGAACCACTAGGACCAAGAGCTTCATATCTTCCTTCAATATAGGAAGTATTATCTCCTCCTTGAGCTTTTTTAATTGCACGATCAATAACATCTTTTGGACATTGTTTTCTATATTTATCAATAGCACTTCTTAAAGCAAGATTGGAGTTAGGATCAGGAACACCCTTCTTAGCAGCCATATAAATTTCTTTTGAGGCACGCATATAAATTGCACTTTTCTTTTTAGCAGTAGCAGCCATTGAAGCAGCTCTGACTTCAAAATGTCTTCCCATATTCTTCTTTTCTCCTTTTTCTTAAATAAATAATTAAATTTAAAATATATCTTTATATTTCAATAATAAAATACATTTATTTATATAATAAATAAATCTTTTTAATTTTATTACTTATTAAGTAAGTATTCAATATTTATAAAGGAGAAATATCGATAAAAACGTATACATTTATTTATTATATACATATTAAAATAGTGAAGTAACTTCACTATTTACTTCACTATTTAATCAAGTTAAATAAGGTAAATGGCTCATTAATCTTTTTATTTAAAAAGAGATAATGAGCCATTTAAGAAAGTGTATAGAACTAGGGATAATTTTTAAATTTAATTTGTTTTTTCTACTATATTAAAACTTAATGTAATAGTACCTAAGCTTCCATTATTAGGAATTGCATTATTTATAGCTTGTATATTTATTATTCCTTCTTCATTTTTATAATTTTGATTAAATGACTCATTAAAAACAAATAAACCATCTAAACAAAGATTGTCACTTCTAAAATATTTTGTAATTGTTCCATCGTTATTTTCAATTTCTAAACTATTAAACGAAGATGATTCAAAAGTATATAAATAATTACCTTCATTATCTTTAATATCTTCTCCAATAAAATTGATATTATCTTTAATAAATCCTTCCATTTTAATACTCATTACGACATCAAAAGGTAAAGCGGTTAAAGAAGTATTAGATGGTAAAACTCCTACTATTACACTAGCAAAAATCTTTTCATCATCATTATCTAAATCAAAGAAATGATCATATTGATGAGCGCTACTAGACGAGCCACTTCCTTCCTCATTAGATAATTTCTCATTATAAAAAGCTAATCCTCCATAGGTTGAGATATTATTCATATCTGGTTCTAAAACAAAGATATTTGGAGCATGGACATGTAAATTAAAAGCATCAGAAATACTTACTTCATTAACTTCAATATTAGCTTCATTAACTCCATCTTCAAAAGTCCATACAGCAAAACCACTCCCTACAACACTTAAGGAGGCAACTATTGCTAAACTAGAGAAGAGTATGAGTGTTTTACGTGTGCTTTTCATATATATTTATACTTTTAAATTTCTTTCTTATTCTTTTTTATCATTACTATCCTTGTTATTTTCTTTATTTCTTTTTTTAAAACAATTTAAAAATTTCTTTTTACTATTTTTATTTTCTTTTTTTATCATTATCATTATTTATTTCTTCATCGATATATCTATTTTCACTTATTTTATCTAAGTAATAATAAATCGAATCGTTTATTAAATAATTGTTATTAACCTCTATAGAATCACATTTTGATAAATCAGAGATATTATAGTAATCTTTAATCTCAATTTTATCGATTAAATAAAGAATTCTTTTATCATAACTTGAAGAGATTCGACATTCAGCAAAATCGGCTAAAAATAGGAAGATAGCTGCTCCAATTAAAGCAATAATGCCAATTGAAGATTTAATATAAGTTAAAAATACACCTAAAAAATATGAATTAAAACCATTATATCTACCAATAAAATCTTCATATTTTAAAGAAGTTTCATAACTTAAAGAAGAAGGATTAGCGTCTCCTTTTAAAACATATATAGTATCATTACTCTTTTCATCCACCTTTATTTCAACTACACGGTGTAAGATGATCATATCTTCATGTTTATAGGCTAATACATCATATAATTTAATATCTTCTTCATTTTTTAATTTTTCTAAACCTACTAAAGAGTATTGTGTTATTTGATTATTTAGATTATATTGATCTAAATAATCATTTTCTTCATTCTTTTCTTCCATTGAAGGAGTAAGAATAGTTAAATATGTAACATTATTAATATATAAATTATCATTATTAACTCGATATATTAATCCAACTGAAAATACTCCAAGTAAAACAATAATAATTAAAGAAGAAAAGATATTCATTGCTAAATGCAAACATTTATTAGTTTCTTTTTCATAACTTAACATTTCTTTATATGTTAAAAATGGCATTTTATTCTTCTTTTGTCTTTTTTTATTAATTTTATATGTATTTTCTAAAACTTCTTTTTTTAATGAGGCATCTTCAAATCCGAAGTTAATATGTTTAACTTTATAAAATGAATATAAAAAGAAAAGAAATGAAAAAACTATTACTAATCCTAAGATGACTAATATTGATACAACCATTGCAATAATTAATAACTTTTCTTGTCCACTCATATCTATACCTTCAAAAATTTAAATTTAATAAATAAACATTCTTAACCTTCATAATCTAAATAAAAGTAGAAATTCTTTCTTATTCTAAAAGATTCAACTACTCTAGAAACATCAACAACATTTCCGCTTTTTTCAATTTTGAATATTTTAAAACCAGTAACGTGATCTTTAATATAATATGTTCCATGTTGATAATTATTATCATTTAAATATCCTTTGATAGTTTCAGTAAAAGATAATCCATTACTACCTAAATCAGATTCATTAGCATAACTTCCAACAAAAGTTTGTCTTTCGTAAATTAAATTTCCTCCGGTGTTAGGATCAGCATATCCATCTTCCCCGTGCGAAGGATTTTCACTAAACACTTTAACTGAGACATTATAGTGTCGATTACAATATAATTCATAATTATTCGTATCTCCATCATAATAAAGAATAAAATCATACATTCCTAAATAATCGGTATGACGAGGCTTATAATATCGTTGGCCACTACTTTGCTGTAGTTCAATAGTAAAATAATATGAGGCTGGAATATATAATGTTCCTTCATTAGTATTTTCTCCGCTATCTTTTAAATAAATTGAGTTATAAGTTGTATTAGTAAAATCTATTCCCCCATCAGTAGAAGCATTACTATATGGACTATCGAATTTAAAAGATATAGAAGTGTTATCTTCTTTATATAACTTTATTTGGAAAATAGCTTCTACTAAAGAAGAATAAATAGTAAAGTCTATATTTCTAATTAGATAAATTTGATCATTGTTGATCAAATTTTCACTAATTAAATAAGTATTTAAATTATCATCAATATTACTAGAATTAAAATCCGAAATTATTTCATGATCCTCATTGACGCCTATACCGGTAGTAAAATTACTTCCGCTAATAGTATCTTTTAATAAATATACTTCGTTACTCACTTTTTGCATCGATGGAGATGAATCAAATAAATTATCGGCCTGGTCCTTAATATCTTCATTAACATTTAAATCGGTAATGAATTTAGTTTCTAAAACTTTTTCAATACCTATTAAATAGAATGTTTTTTCTCTTGGAGCATGGTCATTTGGACGATTATCAGGAGAAGGCAAAACTTCACAAATATAAGGAACCGTCCCATCACTATTTTGATTTGGATATAAACTTGTATCTTTTAAGATTGTAATATTTTTATAATAAAACTCTGGAAAATATAAATAATTAACGAATTCTTCTATAGCTAAATTATCAAAATAATTTAAAATCTGATTTTTATCAATGTTTGGAGATTCAGTATGTATTACATTTGGAGATACGTTGAAAAAATAGAAATT
This sequence comes from uncultured Bacilli bacterium, assembly GCA_944349405.1. GTDB lineage: Bacteria > Bacillota_I > Bacilli_A > RFN20 > CAG-826 > Onthovivens. The sequence goes on from CALVMY010000040.1 coordinate 10,805, forward strand.
AAATAAACCTTCGCCAGAATTATTAATGATATAGCTTTCTAAATTTGACGAGACCAAGTCATGCCATTGTCCTTCCCACCAATCAGCACCATGATCAATAATAGAAGTTCCCTTAATTTCAATAGAACTATTATTTTTTAAAGATATGTTATTAGCATAAGCATAGTTAATAGGTATACCTTTATAGGTTGCCGTTCCATGATTTGTTCCATATGTAAAATAAACATTATCATTATCATCAACTTTAATATACACAGGATCCCTTAATCCTAAAGATACATCATTAGTATCTTCATAATTTTTCCCGTTATTAAATACTGGGAAAAAACGAAGAGTATAAATAGTTTGGCCATTTTCATCTACTCTTTTATTTAATTCTTCGTTTCCAACATACGAAGATAAATTTTGCATGATATCATAAAGGCCAAAAGCATCTGCTGGAGAAATAGAATTTTCCATTAAACTTGTATTTCTTTTAATAGAGAATTCATCGTTTTCATTAAAATATCCCCATCCACTAAATGTAAAATTGTACCACCCATATGTATCTCCTGCGTCAGTTTGAGGAATTAATTTTAGTGATTCAAATTCTTCTTGAGTCATTGAATTTGTTACTTCTATTTTTATAGGTAAATAACGACCATCATTAAAATCTCTATTTTCCCAATATCCTAAACGATCACTTCTAAAACGCCATTTGTCTCCCCGGGAATCATTACCTTCTCCTGAAATAGGAGTATCATTTGCAAACGAACCACCATTTTCTCTTTGAAATCTGTTCCATGAGGATCTGTAGGCATTAATTTCATCATATTGTTGTCCAATCCATTTTTTGTTTCTATCTTGTACATAAGTTCTCCAATCATATTTTAAAGTAAAATTAGTGGTATATGTTGTCTCATTAGAGAACCATCCGCTTTCACTATAATAATTAACAAAGTAGTCTCCACTACCTCCATTGCTCAATAAATCGCTATAGCCTCCATCGTTATCAGCACTTAAATTATTATTAGCTTTTTCGTTATATGACTCCTTATTAGTAGCCCCGTCTTCATTCTTATTTCTTGTAAATGTATCAGTTTTTCCATCGATATAACCAAATGCATCTTCAGGTAAAATATCATTTAAGCCTTTTTCATTAATTACATAGGCAGCAAAAAGCTCTTTATAAGTAGAGCTTTCACCAATATCCTCGCTATATGAAAAAGTGTACGTTCCATTCTCGTTATTTATACTAATTTCTGGGTCATTGTCTCGAACTTTTGGCAAATCTGCAAATTCAATAGTTACATTAGGATCATTTCTATGCAAATATTGGTAATATTGTTCTGTATAAAATGTTGAAGGGAAGAAATATATCTCATAAATAACATCTTCTCCTACACTACTCCCACTATGATTCTCTTTAATATCATCAATGCCACTATGATTAGTAGACGCATCTTTATTACTATCTATAGTTTGATCAATCTGTGATTGATCAATACTATCATTAAAGAAATAAAAGAAAGAGTATGCAAAAGAAGGTACTATTATTAAAATAGCTAATACAAGTGTTAATATAGTTAATACTCTCTTTTTAATACTCTTCATATAAATGTATATAAATAAACAAATAAATTAACAATAAATCAGAAAATTATTTTTTATATATTCTAAAATGATATTCCTTCTACTTAACTTATTTAGTTAAGAGGAAGGAATATCAAATCTATTAACTATTTAATTTTTATAAGAAATAACTTTTTATGATAATGTAGCTGTAATAGTAACAGCGTTTCCTAATTTTTCAACAGTACTTTTCCATGAAGTATAAGTATAATGATCTTCTGGTTTTTGGCCTTCTGCATAAGTAATGTAATTATTTTCAATAGTATTATCTCCTAAATCAAGAGTTGCAGTTTTTTCATCTGTACCAGTCAAATCAACATCAACAGAAACAGTGTATGCATTTTTTCTAGTTGCAACTGAAGAAGGAATTTCTAAATAACTTCTATAAGCTTCAGCAATTTCAATTTTAAATGTTACTTTACTATAAGTTTTGTCGGTAGTATTAGATCCGCCAACTGTAGCAACTAGTCTAGTAACAGGAGTGGAATATGTATCACCACTTTCTGCAAAATAGATACCCTTTGTTTCATCTGTTGCATTATCTACTCCGCCTTGATCTAAGACTAAGACTAAAGATTCATAATTAAGAGTAAGTGTAGTTTGATCATACTTTTCTCCAGTGATATAAACACCTGCTGTTGTTTTATCAATTAGGCTTACCCCGCTAAACTCCCAAGCACTAAATCCTGTTCCAACAATTACTCCAGCTGTGAGTAAAGGTAAAACAGTCATCAATAATTTTCTTTTTAACATCCTAAAATCTCCTTTTTAAATTAAAAAATAAAAATAATTAATTAATGATTTTGGCATTTTTATACAATAGAACCCACCCACCGACAACCCACACTCTCAAATTCCTATATAGTCAAAATAACATTAAACACAAACATTAATGTAAAAAAATAATTA
>CALVMY010000041.1 GCA_944349405.1 uncultured Bacilli bacterium
TGAGTTTTTTCTTTATTGCTTAATAGAGAATAATCAACGCCTAACTCTTTTTTTAATATTTCGTTTGCTTTTTTTAGAACTTTGTTTTCAAGTTCAAGTTTTGTGTGTTCCTTTCGAAGTGCTAATATTTCTTCTTCGAGTTCTTGTTTTGATTTATCTTTTTTTCATAATTTTTTCACCATTTAATCTTTTTTTCCATTCATATAAAGTAACTCTAGTAACATTATACTTATTAGCAACAGTAATTGCTGATGAATCTCTTAAAACTAAATCAACAATTGCTTTTTTCTCATCTTCATCATTTAATATCGTTGGCTTTTGTGAACTTTGTGTTTTCTGATCCATCTTTTATCTTTTTTTGCCCGTGATTTTAATGATGAAGTGAATGGATAGCCGAATTTTTTGCAAGCTTTAGTTATGTTTTCACCATGACTAAAGTAGCATTCTATTACTGACTCTTGTTCCTCTTTACTCCATTTAGATGATTTATTCCTCGTTCTTGAAATTAAAGGTTCTCCTTTTTTTCTTTTGTCTCTCCAAGATCTTAATGTATAGCGACTAATTCCTAATGCTCTTGCGGTCTTAGATAATTGTCCATCATATGTATCTAATAAATTTAATGTTTTCAATTTCTTCTATTTTGTGCATACTTGTCCTTTCTATTTAGTCCAAGTTTTTGTCTGCGCTCCCTTTCCTACAAAACTATTCTGTCAAATACAAATATCTTTTTTCATTATTCTAATCACCAGATAAAACATCACTACTAATCCATAGTTTTTTATAAGTTCCTCTAGTAGTGAACTTTACAAAGCCCATGTCTCTTATTTGCTGAAGTATCTGCCTAATTTTAGCTTTAACATTATTATTATTTGGATGCAAACTCTTTAATTCTTTTTCAAATTGATATACATCATTTACAGAAAAAGTTGCAGATTCGATTTTATTAATGCAAAGAAAAACGTCTCGTTGCCATGCGGACATTTTCTCAGTTAATTTGGATATATCGGTAGCAAGTATCAACATATCATTTTCATCATCAATTCTGATTATAGGCTTGGAAAAATAGTTACTTTTTATCTTTTCCAATCTATCTAATAATGCTAAATCAAACGTACCACACTCATCATCACAAGTCATTTGAATATAGTCATCATATATTTGATTTACAACTTCTTTCTCATCTTCAATCAAAATACCATATTCATAGTTATGATAAAGGCCATTATTGGTCAAGTTTGCAGATGTAATCAATGCCTTTTTATTATCAAAAAGATATATTTTAGCATGTAAATTTTGATAATTTCTCACCATAACACCCATAGCAAGAAGAGTCTTTATGGCGGATATATCCAATGATCCATTTAAAAAATTAGAAATATTAGATGATGTGATAACCACTGTATCAACATTATCATTTCGTCTTTGTAATATCTCATCTACAATTTCTTTTTTTATAAAAGGAGCGCATAAATATATACTCTTTTTAGAATTTACAACTAAATTATAAAATATTTTATTAGATGGCGATTTAACAATACTAAACATAAATTATCACCTACTCATTTTTGTAAATCTGCGGTTCTATTATGTATCAAAAAGAGCGCCAGATTTAATACTATCATTAATCTTTATAAACAATAACTAGTATTATTTACAATTAAATTAATATTTATTAACAAGCACTTCTATCATTGCCTCTGCAATAGATGACCTAATTGGATCTCCTTTATAAGTGTACCACATTAAGTGATCCAACTCATGCCTATTCATTTCCGGAATTAAATCTTTTAATGCATTAAATAATCTAAAAAATTCAACATAACTTAAATCATCTAGGTTTTTACCATACCACAAACTTTTATCAATTTTATAATATGCCAAATAATATGGAAGTACTTTTCTAACAACTGAATCATTAACAGTAAATGAATCTTCATGATATAGCCATTCATTCATATATCTGCAGATCTTACTAGCAAGACTTTTGTCTCTTCTTTCGCCATTCTTAACTAAATATTCTAACAAATCATCGACTAATTGAGGATTACCTTCTTTTAATCTCTCAAAAAATCTATTTTCTAAATTCGAACAATACTCAGCTAGTAATGACATAACAACTTTTGAGGTTCTAGTTGAATTCTCAGTAGCAATCTTGTTTATAACCTGATAAAAAGATTCTTTAGAATAATCATTATTCGCATACATAACATCAAAGGCCATTTTACCTATATGTCTATAACCAGAATCATTTTCTATTTCAACTTCAACAATGCTAGAATTACTCTTTGATAGCTTAACCATAAAGAATTCATCATTTTCAAGAGATAACAAATTGTCAGGAATATCAAGTAATATTTCATCTTCTGGACTATTAACCACCTTAACTCTTTTATTAATCGTTTTCTTGTATACTTTTTTATCAGATACTACTGCAGTTCCAACTTTTCTAAAGTGAGCAATCTGTTTGCTCATACTAACATCAAAAGATTCGTAACCTGCAGGAAGCCATGCATGTGTTAATGTTTCTTGTTCATTATTAGACCAGTTTTGTCTATATTTCTTTGCAGAAGGTGCTAACTCAAATCCAAGAATCTCTTCTATCTCATTAAAAGTTAATTCCACTATATCTTTATTAGAATTAATTAGATAATCTACTAAAGGTCTATAATTCTTTTGCTTAGCCATAATAAACGCACCTTCCTTCTGTAATCACAAAAGTGATTTTACTCTAAAATTAATGTTGTTTGATTTTGCACTCAAATAACAACTATCAGTTATGTTGTTCCTAGATATGTATATATCTTTCCATTTTGAAAATACAATAACTAGTATTATTTACACTTAAAAAAATGTATTCTTAGGTATTTGTAAATTTGGAATTTCATAAGTTATTACTCTATTTTGCGTTGTTAATGAATCTAATAGACGCGTTGGTTCAGACATTGATTTATATTTTGCATAAGCTTCAAATAGTTTTTGAATATTAAATCTGTTCGTTTTTCTTATTTGATATTCTTTATCCAAATCATAAATACTATAAGCAAAAACGATTTTTTTATTTGAAGTGAAATTTGAGATCTCCAATTTATCTAGCAATGGAAAAAAATAACTATAGTCACTATTACTTAAAGAATGGCCGTAAACAATAACATTTTCAAATTCAGTGTTAATATTAGAATCGAATGAAATCATTTCTAACTCCATTCGTCTATTTGTTTTAGTAAATATAAAACGTGGATCTGAAGCATTGCAAATGGATGAATCAACACCAAAAATAGGATTATTGACATCCCCGTTTATATTATGAAAAATATGATTCAACGATTCATCTCCAATATTATCATAATTAAAACTATCAATTGATATAAGATTATCTTTTTTACATAAATTAGACAAAGTGATTTGGCTATTCCTTTCAAATGGTAAATTATTATGTACAATAAATCCATCAAAATAGTGTCTCATATTAGCGATAAATTTGCCAAATTCAGCTTCGAAAAGATGAAGTTCATTTAATAAAAATTCATAAAACTCATCTTTATTTATAAACTTTTTTGAGTTTCTCATTTTTATTATAACTCCAGCCAAAACAAGAACTTCCCAATTATTAACATTAGCAGAAAGACCTTCATTAATTGCCATATATACAAGAGACCAATTAAATTTGCTATTGTTGTATCCTTTATCCGTATTTTCTCTTAAAGACTCCAACATAACACTTTCAATGTCACGCCACAACCAATTTTTCTGATTATTAGGATCATCTATTCTTGCTTTTATGTAAAAGAAAAAATCCCAAATATTTGTTTTATCTAAATGTTCAAAATCCACCCAAAAGTCATTATGATTAGATTTGGTAAAATCCACATATGTTATTGCCTTATTCTTAAATTCATTTATCCAATTAATAAAATATTTATTTTTGGCTTCATCTCTCATAAAAAAATCTCGATATGAGGATTGTAATCCACAATGTAAATCATATCCGTTTCCAATAACTAGTTTTACTTTTTTCAAGTTATCTATTATTTCTTTTTTTCCAAGGCTAACACCTCCTAAAAATTAATCTTTATTAACAATTTTAAATGAAGCTCTTGATGCAAGTATAGAAGCATCCTTATTCACATTATTATGTTCAAAGGATGAAATAACTTTTTGTTCTGTTTCTTGCGACCAATATATTCTTAATTTTTCTCTAGCCCTAGTTATAGCAGTATAGAAAATATTATGAGATATTTCTTCTTCAACTTCTCTCGTAATCACTATTTTAACCGAATTATATTCCAAGCCCTGTGCTTTATGAATTGAAACTGCATAGGCAACTTGAAATGGAATCTGCTTGTTAATTGGTGTATCATTGTCATAGTCATCAGACGCACTTTTCTGAACAGCCATTCTAATCAATGACTTTTTATTCTCTAGAACTTTTAATAATTCAAATCCGTAGTATGAATAATCAGTAATTGGATTTAATGTTGTATCAACTTCTAATTCAAACACTATTTCATTATTTTGAATTTCTATATTATTAATTTTTCCTTTTAAATTATTAAATAAAGTACCATCAAATCTATCAGATTCATTAAAAATAATAGGGTCATTAACTTTAAATATATAGTTATCCCATTTTATTGGTGAATTATGATTATTTGTTTGTAAAATTTTATTTATGTTATTGATTCCATATAAACCATCATAATTAAGACAAAGAATTATTTCATCATCATCTTCTTTTTCAAAAATGGATTCATCTAAAACATGAGATATTTTCATGTTATTAAGGAGTTCTGGAATAAAAGTATCAATTTTTCTGACGCTATCCCATAACTCAATTAGATTATTCGAATTGCTTCTATAAGTTTTTAAAAGATCAACATAGCATTTCTTATCAATGAATTTTCTTAATAGAGAATACCAATTACCGAATTTGATTGATGGGATTTGGAAAATATCTCCTGATAGAATTATTAGCTTAGCACTAATTTTACTTAATATCGATACCATGTCTTTAGTGGAGACAGTACTACATTCATCTATGACTAGAACATCCCATGAATAATCATATTGGTTAGAAGAAATAAATTTTTTAATAGTCAGGTATACTGCTTCACTATCATTAATTTTTCTTTTCATGTTTTGAACAGCAGGATGTGTGTTAGCAAGGCATAATTTTTTTAGTTTTCCTAAAACTTCTAATTCCTTACCAATTAAAGTCGATTTGCCTGTTCCTGCAGCACCATAGACGCAAAAAACGCTAGTAGTTTCAAACATATTTAAAATAACTTCTTTTTTTTGAGGATCATCTATTTCCATCGCAAGCATATCAATAATAGATTTACTATAATTATGATAATCAGGAAAAGAAACTTCTTTGCTCTTATTAATTAACATTTTCAAAACATATTTTGTATTATTTTCATTTTCAATATTAAATATATTCTTGCCAACTCTATCGAGCCTTCTTTGACTTTGAAAGTCTGGAATTCGTTTATTGTATTTGCCAATGAGATCATCAGCTTCTTCTTCAGTAATACTATCAAAGTTATAATATAAAACCCCTTTATCGTTGGAATTATTTATTATTTCTCTTTTTAAAAACTCATCTTCTCTATTTGGAAGGTCAATACTATCACAAACAATCGATAGCTTAGGATTATGCTGTATTAAAGCTGAACTATATGGTGTTTCTTCAAAAACCAAAACACCAGATTTAATTCTAAGATTTGATACTTTTTCATTTTCTTTATAATACTCTTGATTTTTAATGACTGTATTATTCATAAAACCAAGTAAATAAAGAATAACATTTTTACCAACATTATTGTCTTTAATAAAATTTCTTGCACGATTAAGCAATTGAATATAATTTGTATTTGGAAATTTTGAATCATTAATTTCAGCAATAAAATTAGAATATTGTTCATCATCAAAACATATAATCTGACTTAAACTTAAATGCTTATTTTGAATAAATGTCATTATTTTATCATACTGCAGAGTTCGCTGAAATTGACTAGATATGTTCAAAATATGTGCAATATGACGAAATTCACACGGACGAATAGCTACCCAGTAAGTGCTTATAATACTTACTTCTAGAACATTGCCTAAAACCTTCACTGGTCTAGATACGAATGATGCTCTAATTGCATAATTAGGAAAAATATTTATTCTTGAGTAAGCAATAAATCTACCAAACTTACTTAAATTATCCTGTGCAAGTGATAGAGTATATTCATAAAATAAATTTCCGTCTATATAAATTGGTTTCTTCTTCTGAATATAATAAGAATTAGTTCCTTTTTTATCATCAGAATTGTAATTTAAATCTAGAACATTTAATATCGTTCTATAGTAATTTTTTACTGAATCATCTAGATCAAGAGGATATTTTGATAAATCCTCTATTATATTCATATCATATTCTTGTTTTAAAAAAGTTTTTAACATTAGAATGTCTTCATAATAATGCAAAAGCATTCGTTCAGCATATTCTCCGCGAAGAGTATAATGTGAAACAGATTTTTGCAGTTTCAAATGAAATACATTCAAAAAATTATACTTTGATACCTTACTCACATAAGAAACACCTTCAGTTATAAGTTCGTATCTTTTATCTCCATGCTCATTTTTTTCATTTGTGTATAAAAAAGCCACTGTTGCATTTAACAAATCGCGTAAATGAGCAAGAATGTTTGAAGAGATTATCTGTCTATTCTTATTCGTTACTAAATTTAAGTTATCGTTTATTACAGCACCAACATTTAATACTTCGCTTTTCCAATAGTTACTATCAAAAGTTTCTATCAAGATAATCCCTCCTTTTTATATTAACTACTCAATACCTAATGCTTTTACAGCTGCATCTTCAGGACTACTGTAAAAACTAATTTGGAATTTAACAAATGGGGATGCGGACATTTTATTGGACAGTTTTTAAATTTTTCCATAGTCTAACTTTAATTCTTTTTTCTGTAAACCATTTTAAATATTTATTTAATTTATCAATG
>CALVMY010000042.1 GCA_944349405.1 uncultured Bacilli bacterium
TTACTTAATGGTGAAAAAATAAGTGAATATTGGACAGCACCTAAAGATTTAAAACCAGAAGTATTTAAAGAATATAAATTTGATAAAGTCCAAAGAAAAAAGATTTTATCAGTAAATCAAAAAGCTAAAAAAGGATATAAATATAGAAAAACAAAAAAGAGGCGTTAAGAATTTTTATTTCTTAACAGCCCCTTTTTTAATTAATTTATTTAAAACATTCATTTTCATCATATTTAAATGATTTAATATTTTGCCATTCTCCTCCTTCAATACGATGTAATTCATTTTGAAGAAGCAATATTTTTGCGGCCATTCCATTAGTTTTAAAAGTAAATTGTCTTAATTCTCCTTTATAGAAGAAGTGAATAATTGTAGCATCATAACACATAACAAAAGTATATAAATCATGATTTGAAATATGAATTTCATATGGTTCATTATTCATTGTTCCAACATATGAAAAACCATTTTTTCTAGATAAAGTAAGTTTTCCTTCACCAACCGTTTTAGCAGTTTCCCCTAGTTTTAAATAATGATCTTTAGGAATAATTCCTAAAGTAGTCTCGGCACTAAATTCAAAATTTTCATCATTTAAAATAGCTTCTCTTTCTTTAATTCTTATATAGTCGAACCATTTCTTTTGAGTAGTTGGAATTTTACATGTTTCATCTTTAGGATGAATTGTATAATCATCATTAATATAGGCTTCATTCCCACAGTGTTTACAGCGAATAATATTATCTTTTGTTTCCATTTCAAATTCTTTACCACATTTAGGACATTTATATAACAAAGTTTCTAATTCTTCAGCGATACCTTCGCCGTTTTTCTTATAAACAACCTTGTTATTTTTAGCCCATTCATAATCGTCGTTATATAAAACTTCATCGACTTTATCTTCGATTTCTTCAATGCTTAATTTTTTTAAATCTGAAGGATCAAATACTTTTTTAATAACTGTTTCAGTATGGGCATATCTTTCTTTATGACCAAATTTATATTTTGGTTGGATTAAATATGCTCCAGAAGTAGTAACTGAATAAATTGGGCAATTTAAAAATTTTAATAATTTGCCTGTTCCAGGAGCACATGGTTGATTAGCTCCTCCAATTGAAGATAATCCTTCTGGATAAAAAACAACGTTACATTTTAATTGTTTAACTAATCTAATAATTTCAAAAGCAGCATAAGAATCGCTATAAAATTGGCGTTTTGGGATAAGTTGCATTATTCTAAAAAGAGCAGCTAAATTGATTCTAAAAAATTCATTATAAGCGGCTAAAAAATTAAATTTTAAAGGATATAAAGGAATTGCAGTAAATAAATAATCATTTCTTGAAGCATGATTAGCAATTATTACTACAGGACCTTTTTCTTTTCTTGGATCATCAATTATATTCCATCTTAAGCCATATTTTCTTTTATAAATTAATTTTCCTAAAAAATATATTACGCTATATAAAAATCCGTTTGGCTTATGTATTTTTCTTGCATAAAGCTTTTCGTGTAAATCTTTTTTTGACATATTGTATAACCCTCTTCTTAGTTAAATTATAAAGTAAATCGTTAAAAATAAGTAAGTTTATTTATTCTTTTAAAAGATTTAAATCACTCTTTATTAAATAAATTATTTTCTCGATAATCATATTATTAGTTAAAGTAGTTGTATTAAGGACATATTTTTCATAATCTTTTAAAGATAAAAATTGTGGGTAAATAATATGAAACGCTTTTAAATTTTCTTCTTTATTTTTATTATCTCGAAGGATTATTCTTCTTTCATTTTCTTTTAAATCTAATCTTAAAATGAAATAATATGTTTTATATTTTTTGCTTATTTTATCGAATAAATATAAAAACCAAGGACCAATTATTCCTTCGATTATTACATCATATCCATCTTTTAAATATTCACTTGCTACTTTAATATAAGAAGTAATAACTATTTCATTTTGTTTATTAGATTCTTTTAAAGAAGGAGAAATATATCCTTTTTTAATAATATTAAAAAAGGTATCTCAATTTATTAAAACTAGTTTATTAAATATTGAAGAAGTAGATAATAAAGAAGCGATAGTAGTTTTACCACTTCCCATTGCCCCACTAATTAAAATAAGTCTACCTTTATTCATAGTTAAATTTAATAAAAATATTATTAAATATTCAATAATCTTTAATATTAATGATAAAGGTTAACTCGATTTTATTAATTTTTAATAAATTAATATTATTTAAATAAATATATATTCATTAAAATTATTTAAATAATGTATTTAAAAAAACAAAAAAGTACGATAATAATCGTACTTTTGAAATTCAAATGGAGCAAGTGACGGGAATCGAACCCGCATATTAACCTTGGCAAGGTTACGTTCTACCACTGAACTACACCTGCATTACGTTTCTTAACGTTGCTTGATTATTATAAGAGAAAGTTGTATAAATTACAAGGAGTTTTTAATATGATTAGTAAAAAAGATTTAGCAGAATTAATATTTCCTGATGTTAAAGAAACCATCGAAGATTTAGAAAAAAGATATCCTGAAAGAGAATTAGAAAGCGGAGCTTATGTTACTCGTTTTGCACCTTCTCCAACTGGTTTTTTACATACTGGCAGTTTATTTACCGCAATGATTGCATCTAAAATTGCCAAAGATTCAAAAGGCATTTTCTTTTTACGTTTAGAAGATACTGATACAAAAAGAGAAATTGAAGGAAGTGCTAATAAACTTGTCGAACAATTAAAAGAATTTAATATAACAATCGATGAAGGTTTTTTAGGCGATTCTTTTAAAGGAGAATATGGACCATATGTTCAATCAGAAAGAAAAAATATTTATCGTATTGTGATTAAACATATGATTTTAAATGATTTAGCATATCCAGATTTTGCTAGTGAAGAAGAATTAAATAAATTAAGAGAAGAACAAACTTTAAGAAAAGAAATTACTGGATATTATGGAAAATATGCTATTTATCGTAATTTAAGTGATGAAGAAGCTTATAATCGTATTAAAAATGGCCAACCTTATGTTATAAGATTTAAATCGAAAGGAAATCACGAAAATAAAATTAAGGTTAAAGATGAAATAAGAGGTGAATTACTTTTAACAGAAAATGATCAAGATATCGTTATTTTAAAAAGTGATGGATTACCTACTTATCACTTTGCTCATATTTGCGATGATCACTTTATGAGAACAAATCTAGTTACAAGAGGAGAAGAATGGCTCCCTTCTTTACCTATCCATATCGATATGTTTAGAAGTTTAAACTTTAAAGCTCCTAAATATGCTCATCTACCTGTTATTATGAAAATGGATGAAGGAAAAAGAAGAAAATTATCTAAAAGAAAAGATAGTGAAGCAAGTGTTGATTATTTTTTAGAAAAAGGATACGAGCCTTATTCTTTACTTGTTTATTTAATGACAATTGCCAATTCTAATTATGAAGATTTTTTAGTTTCTCAAAAAGATTATGATATTGATCATTTTAAATTCTCTTTAAAAAAGATGTCTTTAGATGGAGCTTTATTTGATAATGAAAAATTAAACTTTTATGCTAAAGAAATCTTATCAAGAATGAAAAAAGAAGAAATCGCTAAAAAATCATATGAATGGGCAAAAAAATACGATGAAAAATTAAAGAATTTTATTGAAAAAGATTATTCTTATTATGAAGAGATTTTAAATATTGAAAGAGAAAAGAAAAATCCTCGTAAAGACTATGCTAAATATAGCGATATTTACGACGTTATTAAATTTTTTGATAAAGATGAATATGTAAATATTTTAAATAATGGTCTTGATTTTAATCCATCACTTGATAAAAAAGTTATAAAAGAATTTTTAATTGATTATAAAAATTATTTAGATTTATCAAGCGATGAATCTAATTGGTATAACAAAATTAAAGAATGTGCTAATAAATTTAAATTTTGTTGTGATATGAAAGTATATAAATTAGATCCAAGCGGATATATTGGTTCAATTAATGATGCTTGTGAAATTATTCGTCTTGTAATGAGTGGAAGAAAAGTAACGCCTAATTTATTTGCTATTTTAAAGATTTTAACTAAAGAAGAAGCTTTAAGAAGAATTGATTTAGTTTTAACAAGATTATAAAATAAATATTCTAGATAATCTTATCTAGAATATATAAATGCTCCGTTGGAGAAGTGGCTTAACTCACTGCCCTCTCAAGGCAGCATTCACGGGTTCGAATCCCGTACGGAGTACCATATAAAGTGAAATTACCCCCAAAAGTTGCACAAAATATGATTATTATGTAATGTGTAACAAAGGGGTTTTTATGTTAATAAATAATCAAAAAAAATTAGAAGCTGTGCTTGACCATGTTGAAAACGGATTAACTATTAAAGAAGTTTCAATCAAATATCATATTGATTCATCAAGAGTTAAATATTTTGTTAAACTTTTCAGAACTCATGGAAAAGCTCCTTTTGAAGATAGAGACAAAAGATATGTTTATACTAGAGAACTCAAATTAAAGGCCATTAATGACTTCATAACTGGTGAATTTAGTGGACGTCAAATAGGAATTAAT
>CALVMY010000043.1 GCA_944349405.1 uncultured Bacilli bacterium
TACCAGTAGATGGGTCTCTTGAGAAAGCGACACCAGTACCTGAATTTTCGTTTAAGTTGCCGAAAACCATTGATTGAACGTTAACAGCGGTACCCCATTCATATGGAATTCCGTTCATTTTACGATAAACGTTAGCTCTTTCGTTGTCCCATGATCTAAAGACTGCAGTAACAGCTTCGTGTAATTGAACATATGGATCGCTTGGGAAATCTTCACCAAATGTTTCTTTGTAGTATGCTTTGTATTTTTTGACTAATTCTTTTAAGTCTTCAGCTGGAACATCGCTATCGAGTTTATATCCTTTTTCGTTTTTTAATTCTTCTAACATTTTATCCATGTTAGTTCTTGGATGGCCTTTAGCGATATTTGTAAACATTAAGATAAATCTACGATATGAATCGTAAGCAAATCTTTCATTTCCATCTTTGCCTAATAATTCAACAGATGCATCGTTTAAACCTAAGTTTAAGATTGTATCCATCATACCTGGCATTGAAACTCTAGCGCCTGAACGGACTGAGACGAGTAAAGGTGCTTTTGTTGGATCAACTCCACCAAATGATTTTCCTGTTTCTTTTTCAACGTCTTTAATACCTTCATCAATTTGAGCAATTAAATAATCAGGCATTGTTTTATTGCTTTGATAATAAAGAGTACAAGCTTCTGTAGTAATTGTAAAACCTTGAGGAATTGGAACTCCGATGTGGGTCATTTCAGCAAGACCTGCACCTTTTCCACCTAAAAGTTCTTTACCTAAGCCATGTGCATCTTTAAAAAGGTAAACATATTGTTTTGCCATTTTTCTATATTTCCTCCTAAAAAAATGTTTGGTTCAAAACCTTACTGAGTGATTATAACATTTTTATTTTTATTTTGATATAAATATCAAAAAGAATATAACAATGTTAGCTTAATCCAAAATTATTTTCTATTTTGCTAATTTCATTTGATGCATTTGCCATTAAAATACGTTATTTTTTAAAGATTAACATTTTACTTGATGAATAATATAATAAATCATTATGAGTTGCGTATTATGTATAGATTATGGAACTCAATCTGTAAGAGTTTCAATTATTAATGATAAAGGTGAATTTTTAGCGTTTGAACAAGAAAAATACAATCCTCCTTATTTTAGTGTTAAGCCAGGATATTGTGAACAAGATGCTGATTATTATTATGATATGATGGCAAAAGCCGCAAAAAGATTAGTCAAAAAGAATAAGGAGTTAGTTAAGGAATGTTCTTCAATTTCTTCAACTTGTTTTAGAGATACCTATGTTATTTTAGATAAAAATTTTAGACCAATAAGACCAGCGATTATTTGGTTAGATCAAAGAAAGGCTAAATTAGAGAAAAAAATTCCTTTTATTTATTCTGCCGCTTTTTGGTTAGTTGGAATGAGCGAAACAATTAAATTAAATCGAAAAAGAACGCCAGCTTTATGGCTTCAAGAGCATGAAAAAGAAAATTGGGCAAAAGCAAGATATTATGCGCCAATTAATTCTTATTTAAACTATAGAATGTTAGGAGTTTTAGGTGATAGTACTTCGAATATGATAGGACATGCTCCTATATGTTTTAAAACTGGGAAAGCTTATAGTAAAAACCATTTAAAAGGTATTATTTATGGTATTGATCCAATTATGCTGCCAAAGATTTTTAAAGTAGGAAAAGAGGTAGGAAAAATAACTGAAAATTGCCACGTGGAAACTGGATTACCTCAAGGTTTACGATATATTGGAACTGGAAATGACAAAAGTTGTGAAGCTTTAGGAGCTGGAGCTATCGAACCAAATTCTGCTCATGCAAGCTTTGGTACAAGTTGTTCAATTGCAATGACTAAAAATAAATATTTTGAACCAATTCATTTTTTACCATCTTATATAACTGCATATCCTGGATATTATAGTGGCGAAGTTCAAATTTATAGAGGATGTTGGATGTTGACTCGGTTCTCTAAAGAATTTGCTAAAGATGAAGTTGATGAAGCAACTATTGAAAAAGTTGCCCCTGAAGAAATTTTAAATAAAAAAATTATGGATATTTCCCCAGGAAGTAATGGGCTTGTTGTTCAACCATATTGGGGACCACAACTCGATAAACCTCTAGGAAAAGGCTCGATTATTGGATTTTATGATGATGTTCATACTAAATTTCATATTTATAGAGCTATTATCGAAGGACTTTGTTATGCAATGAAAGAAGGTCTTATTTCGATTCAAAAAAGAAGTCGCCAAAAATGTAAATATGTAACAATTAGTGGTGGAGGTTCAAAATCTGATGCGATTTGTCAAATAACTGCTGATATTTTAAATCTTCCTGTTTATAAACCAGAACATTATGAAGCATCTTCTTTGGGATGCGCTATCTCACAATTTATTTCTTTAAAAGTTTTTAATGGTCCAGAAGATGCTAAAAAATCAATGGTTAAATACGAAAAAATATTTAAACCTAATCCAATAGATAGTGAAAAATATATTTATTTATATAAAAATGTTTATTCAACAATTTATCCAAAATTAAAGAAAACGTACTCATATCTTTCTGATTATTTAGAAGAAAATAATGAAGGAATGATCAAATAATTTTATTTAAATCTATAAATAAAATTAGCTGTTATTTCTTTAAATATTTAAAAAAAATGAAAAGATTTAAAAATTTAATTAGATTATTTTTTATAATACCTTTTAGTTTTTTCTCTTTAAATAGCTGTGGAATAACTAATCCTTTATCAAGGCCAAAAGATTGGGAAGAAGAATTATGGTTTTTAGATAGAGTGGATGATTTTGATTTTTCTAATTATAAATGTTGCTATGATTCGCTTTATTGTATGGAGTGTACTCCAAATTATTATTTAAAAAAATATGGGGATTTTAGTTATGATGAATATGGAACGATAATTTTTCCTAAAGAAGTGATTATTTATCATGTTGGACCATATCCAGATCTTTCTTCGAAAGAAAATTACGTTATCGATGTTGATATTATAAATTGTGATGTTACTTTTTATGGATTAACTCTTAATTCAACTATAGAAGAATTTAAAGATGTTTTCTTAGATTTTGGTTTTAAAACTGCTGGTAAAAGTGAAAATAGCATAAGATTTGAAAAAGATACATTTATAGTAAGCTTTAATTCTTTAACTAAAAGAGTATCTTTTAAGGCATTACAGAGTAATATTCATGGAATTGTTTATTAAAAAAATCCAAGATTTTTACTTGGATTTTTTAATAAATTTGATTTCGTTAATTAACTTTCTAATACTGAATTCTCATTTTTTGCCATTGGATTAACTCCAGAAAATTGTGAATTATATAAATCAGCATAGAATCCATTTTTAGCAAGTAATTCTTGATGGTTACCAGTTTCAACAATATGACCTTTTTTCATAACAATAATAGTTTTGGCATTTTTAATTGTTGATAAACGGTGAGCAATAACAAATGAAGTTCTTCCTTTCATAATGTTATCTAATGCATCTTGAATTAATTGTTCAGTACGTGTATCAACTGAAGAAGTAGCTTCATCTAAAATTAAAATTTTAGGTTTAGATAATATTGCTCTAGCAATCGTTAAAAGTTGTCTTTGGCCTTGAGAAATATTGTTTCCATCTTCATTTAACATATAGTTATATCCACCTGGCAAAGTTTCAATAAAGTGATGAATATGTGCATCTTTACAAGCTTGGATAATTTCTTCGTTACTAGCATCTTGATTACCATATAAAAGATTTTCTTTAATTGTGCCTTTAAATAACCAAGTATCTTGAAGAACCATTCCAATAGATCCTCTTAAGCAATTTTTAGTATAGTCTCGAGTTGAAATATTATCTAATTTAATTGTTCCACCATTAATTTCATAAAATCTCATAATTAAATTAACTAAAGTAGTTTTTCCGGCTCCAGTAGGGCCTACGATTGCAATCATATCTCCAGCATTAACATGAAGATTCATGTTTTCAATTAATGGTTTATCAGGAGAATAAGAAAAATCGACATTTTCAAAATCAAATTGTCCTTTAATATCGGTTTCATCATTTATTGCTTCAGCAGGATCTTTTTCTTCTTCTTTTTCTTCTAATAAAGCATAAATTCTTTCTCCACTTGCTACTACTGATTGAATAATATTAGCAATTTGACCGATTTGTTGAAGAGGTCTAGTGAAAAGATTTAAATACATAAAGAAGGAAATCATTGTTCCAGCGCTTGAAACAATTCCTGCTACAACAGCGATTCCTACATAACATAAATTATTTACAAAGAATGTTGTTGGGAAAATTAGTCCGGAAAGAAATTGTGAAAAACGATCACTTTTTTCCATTCTAACATTAGTTTCATTAAATGAATCTTCAACGTCTTGCTCTTTATTAAACAATTTAATAATTTTATATCCAGCATATGTTTCTTCAATCTTACCATTTAATTCACCAAGATCTTTTCTATATTTTGTAAATAATCTTCCTGAGAAAATGGAAATGAAGATAATAAAAATAAATGATAGCGGAAGTGAAACAAATGCGACTAAAGCAATTCTCCAATCAATGACAAGCATTGCAATTAAACTTCCAAAGAAAAGTGTAATGCCTGAGAAAATTTGAGTAATAATTGATTGCAAATTTCTTGAAATATTATCAACATCATTAGTACCTACTGATAAAGTATCTCCATATGGAACTCTATCAAAATATGATAGTGGTAAAGAATCAAGTTTATTTTGAATTTTTACTCTCATATCATAAGAATAGCGAGCACTAACACTAACTGCTGCAAATTCGCTTAACCATGATAATAAAGCTGCGATTGCGTAAAGTCCTAATAAAAGGCCAAAATTTGAGAAAAATAAATCCCATTTTATTGAAATAGATAGATTTATTTGATCAATTACAAACATATTAGCTGCAGTATCTAATATATTTCTTAATAAATTAGGTGTGATAACCGTTAAAACAGCGCTTCCAATTGCAAGAATAATGATAAAAAGAATCAAATACCATTGATTTGAAAAATCTTTTATCATTTTTGAAAAAGTTTTTCTAAATTCTTTTGGTTTTTCGGCTTGGTCAACTCTTCCTCTAGGCATTTGTATTACCTCCTTCTAATCTTGCTTGTTTATTAAGTTGAATAGTTTTTTCTACTTCATCTGGATCAAGTTGAGATCTAACAATATCTTGATAAACTGGGCAATTTTCTAATAATTCTGTATGTGTTCCTTGTCCAACACATTTTCCTTCATTTAAAACAATAATATTATCAGCATCAATAATTGAAGAAACTCTTTGGGCAACAACAATTACAGATGCCTCTTTTGTATAAGTTTTTAAAGCAGCTCTTAATTGAGCGTCGGTTTTAAAATCTAAAGCAGAGAATGAATCATCAAAAACATAAATTTCTGGTTTTCTTACTAAACATCTAGCAATTGATAATCTTTGTTTTTGCCCTCCTGAGAAGTTTTTGCCGCCTTGAGAAACAAATGTATCAAGTTGCTCAGGCAATTTTGAAACAAAGTTTGCGGCTTGAGCTACTTTTAAAGCCTCTTTAATTTCTTCATCACTAGCATCAGCTTTACCATATTTAATGTTTTCTTTGATAGTTCCAGTAAATAAAACAGCACTTTGAGGAACAAAACCAATATGGTCTCTTAAAACTTTTTGAGGAATTTTTTTAATGTCTACTCCATCAAATAAAACTTCTCCAATAGTAGCATCATAAAAACGTGGAATTAAATTAATTAAAGTAGATTTTCCGCTTCCGGTTGAACCAATTATTGCAGTGGTTGTTCCTGGTTTTGTTTTAAAAGAGATATTAATTACTGTTGGTGTATTTGCGTCGGGATATTGAAAAGATACATTTTTAAATTCAATAACACCGTGTTGGCTAAGATGGTGAAAATTTTTATTAATAATATTTATATATTCATCGCTTGATTCATCATTTAGAGATTTTAGGATATTTTCTCTATTTTTTCTTATGCCAATATATTTTAAATAATCTTCATATTGAGGATCTTTTACTTTTTCTTCTTCACTCATTTTTTCATATTTATCTTTTAATAAAGAATACGAAAAAACATTACCTTCATGAGTCTTCTTATATTCTTCTTTAAAATAATATTCGAGTCTTTTTAAATGTAATTCGTATTGTTCTAAAGCATATTGTCTAGCTTCTTTATCATTAATTGAAGTTTTTGTATTAATAACTTCATAAACTCTCTTATAAGAAGCACTTGCTTGAGGAATCATAGCAATAATCAATGCAAGCATTAAGAAAGAGTTCATAATTTGCATTGAATATTGAGCGACAACAGCAATAATTGAAACTTGAGTGTTAATTGCAAGATTAAAATCGGATTGATTTGCTCCATTTATTTCAGTTAATAAATAGAATCCAAATGCATAAATTCCAATAAATGCAAAGTTAAAAATAATTTGAATAAAAGGATTTGCTATCGACATTATTCTTCCTGATTTAACAAGTATTTTTCTTAAATTAGTGTTAACGTTATCAAATTTATCTGTTTCAGTTTCTTGTTGATTATAGGCTCTTATAACTCTAATTCCCGTTAAATTTTCTCTTAAAACAACGGTAACATCATCAATTTTGATTTGCATTTGTTTAAATAATGGAATTGCAAATACAAAGATAATAATCATAATTCCTAAAATAATTGGGATAGTAATTGCTAAAACAATTGATAATTTTGGACCTGGATTTTGTAAACTTAATGTTTTAATTAAAGCGATAATCATGTAGGTAGGAGACATAACTATCATTCTTATAAACATGATAACGTAGTTTTTAATTTGCTCAATATCGTTTGTGGTTCGAGTAATTAAAGTTGCAG
This sequence comes from uncultured Bacilli bacterium, assembly GCA_944349405.1. Taxonomy (GTDB): domain Bacteria; phylum Bacillota_I; class Bacilli_A; order RFN20; family CAG-826; genus Onthovivens. The sequence goes on from CALVMY010000043.1 coordinate 6,844, forward strand.
TTCCAAACTTATTGTAATCAGATAAGGATAGGGTGTTTACTTTTGAATAAATTTCTCTTCTTAATTCTTTTCCAACATAGGCTCCGACTGTAGAAGCGCCATAAAATTGGCAAAAAGCACATCCTAAGATAATGACACAGCATAAAATCATCCAGCCACCTTGGTTTAATATTAAAGAAGTCAATTCTTCTTGACCTAATAAATGTGTTATTTGAATGACTTCTCTAGTTAAAGGATTAGTAAGATTAACAATTGGATCGAGAGGAAGCCCAACTAATTCACCTGACCCTTTATAAGAAATAATTGTTTGAATATTGCCCATAAATTCAGGTAAATTTAATTGAAACCAACATTGACAAAATATTGCAACAACAGCTAACAATAAGAAATACCAGCGTTTTCCAACAATTTTTATAAGTTTTACCATTATTCAGCACTCCTTTTAAATAAATTTAAAACAACTTCCGCGGAAGGAATTGTGTTTTTATTATGTGAGTAAATAGCAGACATTGTAATTGCTTTTAAAAGAAAAAAATAACAAATTAAAAATTCTTTTGGATTTCCTTGTTGAAATTTTCCTTCATCTTGTGCGATTTTAAAATTCTCTTCCAAGCTTTTAAAATACGAAGCTGAACCAAATTGTTCGTAAAGATTAGGTGAAATTTTGAAATTTAAATATAAAGAAATAAAATAAGCATAATCTTCGCCTAAAGAAACTGCAGAAATAATAAATTCGGTAAAACTTTGGTAAAAATCAGCACCTTTTAAGTTTTTTATACTTTCAAAATTAAAAATTTGTGAGAATTTAATTTTACTTTCTTCAATTAATTCAGCTAAAATATCGGATTTTTTAGTGAAATAATGATATATAAGGCCATGAGATATTTTTGCTTGTTTAGCGATTCGATCCATAGTTACGTTTTCATATCCTTGCAAGCAAAAAAGTCTTAGCGCAGTCATTAAAATAAGTTTTTTCTTTTTGTCCTTAACAAATTGATTAGCTTCGGGTGTTCTTGGCATAAAAATTCCTCCGGTTTGATTATCATAATAAGAATTGACTATTTAGTCAATTTGAAATATTAATTCCAAAGAATTTAGATAAAAAAATATATGATTTAAAGCTTATTTTCTAGTAATAAAAGATTAAAGATTCCTTAAAAAATTTTCACGTGAAAAATAAATATTAAATTTTTATCATTCTTTTTATTTAACTTTATTTTTTAATAAAAAAATGTATTATATTAACGATATGAAATTAATTGTAGGACTTGGAAATTTTGGAAAAGAATATGAACACACTCGTCATAATATGGGTTTTGACGTAGTTGATAAATTTGCTGAATCAATAGGTGAAGATATTAATAAAAACGGGTTTCATTCTCTATATTTAAAATGCAAATATATGGGCGAAGATATAATTTTACTTAAACCCCAAACTTATATGAATAATAGTGGAATTGCAATTAAAGAAATAATGGATTATTTTGATATTGATGCTGATGATTTAATCGTTGTTTATGATGATATGGATATCAAAGTTGGTCATTTAAAGCTCAAATTTGAAGGTAGTAGTGGAGGTCATAACGGAATTAAATCAATAATTCAACATATTGGAACTCAAATATTTAAAAGAATAAGAGTAGGAATTGGTTCCCCAACATTTAATAATATTGATTTTGTACTTTCAAAACCTTCAAAAGAAGAAAAAGAATTAATTGATGAAGCTCAAAATAGTGCTGTTGAAGCGTTAAAAATCGCTATAAAAGAAAGTTTTAATAAAGCGATGAGTTTGTATAATAAATAAAGGAGAAAAATTTTTAAGATTGATTAATTATTTAAAGGATTTATTAAATTATTTTACCCCCTCTAAAAACAAAAAAGAGGCTTTTTTTGGTATAGATGAAATAATTGGTGGAACCTTTTTATCATATAAAAAATATTTAGAAGATAGTGAAAAGAACATTGTTTTAATTGCTTCTTCTACCTACAAAGCGAATAAACTTTACTCATCTTTAGCAAATTTAATAAAGAAGGATGATATTATTCTATTTTTAGAAAATGAAATGATAAGGGTTGAATATATTTCTGAAAGTAAAGATATATTAGCTAATAAAATCTATGCTCTTTATGAAATGATTAAAGCAAAACACAAAGTTTTTATTTTTACTCCCTCGTCATTTTATCGTTTTTATCCTACAAAAGAGGAGTTTATAAATTCAATAATCTCTTTAAAAGTAAATCAAAACTATAATTTTAATTCTTTAAACGAAAAATTAATTAAACTTGGATATTATAAAGTTCCTAAAATTGATCAATCTCTTCAATTTGCTTCACGTGGTGATGTTGTTGATATTTTTTCGATGAATTATGATTATCCGATAAGAATTGAATTTTTTGATGATACTATTGAATCAATCAGATTTTTTGATATAGCCACGCAATCTTCGATTTCAAATGTAGATGAAATAGATATTTTGCCAGCTACGACGCTTATATTTAACGATGAAGAAAAAGAAAATATTGAGAAAAAAATAAATTTTAGAAAAGAAGAGGACTTAAAAAGAACGCGCAACGATTTAAAAGAAATTTTTGAAGCGCAAATTAATGAAGATATTGATAATTTAAAAAATAACAATTTTTTATCAAGTTTATATAAATATTATGGTTTTTTAAAAATAAATCATGTATCAATACTTTCCTATTTAGATAATTATTCAGAGATTATTTTAGAAGAGAACGACATTTTAGAAGTAAAAAAACAACTATATTTTGAATCACATGAATTATTAATGGATTTATTTGATGCGGGTAAAAGTTTAACTCACTTAGAATATTTTAATAATAATTTAAGTTTAACTAACGGAAAGGCAAAAGATGTTTCTTATATTTCTTCTTTTGATATATCTAATGACGAACAAATCGAAATTCCTTTATCTTCGCCAATTTTTGAGGCTAAAAAAGGTATTCAATATCAAAAAATTGTAGATTTATATTTAAATGAATTTGATAAAGTTCTTTTCATTACAAAAAATAAAGATGAATTTACTTCAATTATTGATTATTTAAAGTTTTTACATATTGATTTTAATATTTTAGATTCAATAAAAGACGAAATTAGTAAACCAGTAAATGTTTTAATTTCTGATTTTAATATTGCAATAGAAGATAATGCCGATAGTTTTGCGGTTGTAACTTCAAAACTTCTTTTTAATAGTCGCCATACTAATTTGACTTATTCTTCAAAATTTAAAGAAGGAATTATCTTAGGAAGCTATCAAGAATTGGAAGAAGGCGATTATGTTGTCCATGAGAGTTATGGTATTGGACAATATATTGGAATCACCGAAATGGAATTGCAGGGCAAGAAAGAAGATTATTTAGAGATAAAATTTGCTGGAAGCGATGAACTTTTTGTACCACTTTATTCTTTTAACTTAATTAGAAAATATGCTGGTCAAAAAGGAAAAATACCTAAATTATCGTCTTTACATAGTGACACGTGGAAAAAAACAAAGAAAAGAATTAAAGATAAGGTTAATGATTTAGCAGACAAATTATTAATGTTATATAAAAATAGAGCTCTCATTAAAGGCATTAAATTTAATAGTGATGATGAACTTCAAGAAGAATTTGAAAAAGAATTTAAACATGAATTAACTGAAGATCAAAAGAAATCTTTAAAAGAAATCAAAGAAGATATGGAAAAAGAAGAACCAATGGATCGACTTTTATGTGGAGATGTTGGTTTTGGAAAAACTGAAATTGCATTTTGCGCTGCATTTAAAGCAATTTTAAGCGGCAAACAAGTTTTATTAATTGCTCCGACAACTCTTTTAGCAAGACAACACTATGAAGTCGCTTTAGATAGGTTTAGAAAATTTGATGTAAATATTAAATTGTTAACAAGAAATCAAACACCTAAAGAAACAAAGTTAATTTTAGAAAATTCAGAGAACGGGAAAATAAACTTTTTAATCGGTACTCACAAAGCTTTATCAAGCAAAATAAAATTTAAAGAATTAGGATTATTAATTATTGATGAAGAACAAAGATTTGGCGTTGAACAAAAAGAAAGAATTAAAATTAATAAAGAAAATATCGACGTTTTAACTCTTTCGGCTACACCTATTCCTAGAACCTTACAATCTTCATTAGTTGGATTGAAAAGCGTTTCTACTATTCAAACTCCACCTAAAGAAAGATTGCCTATTCAATTATATGTTATTCAAAAAGAAGAGAAGGTTTTAAAAGAAATTATTACTCGAGAACTTGCTAGAGGGGGTCAGATATATTTTGTTCATAACAATATTTTTGATATTTATGACATAGCAAAGAATATTCAACAATTGATTCCAGAAATTCGTGTCGGCGTTGTCCATGGAAGAATGGATAAAAACGATGTTAATGAAGTTATGGCTGATTTTTACTTAAATGATATTGATTTACTTTTAGCAACCTCAATTATTGAAAACGGAATTGATGTTAGAAATGCTAATTTAATTATTGTTGATCAAGCAGATAGATTTGGTCTTTCCCAACTTTATCAAATTAAAGGAAGAGTTGGTCGAGGTGATAGAATGGCTTATTGTTATCTTTTAATTGATAAAAATAAGAAATTAAATGATGAAGCTAAAAAAAGATTGAAAGCATTACAAGATTTTACTGAATTAGGCAGTGGATTTAAAATTGCGCAAAGAGATTTATTAATTAGAGGTGCCGGAGAAATTTTAGGCAGAGAACAAGCAGGCTTTATTGATGATGTCGGAATCGATTTATATCTAAAACTTTTAAACGAAGCATTAAGAGAGAAAAAAGATGGTCAAATAATTAAAGAAAATGAAGAAAAATCGACTCAAAATATTATAGAAAATGCTTATATTCCATCTTCTTTTGCTTCGGATAATGAAAAAATTGAGATATATCAAAGAATTAGTGAAGCCGATACTTTTGATAAGTTAAAAAATTTATCTAAACATTTAAAAGATATTTTTGGTGAAGAAATCCCTGAATCGTTCTTAAATATTTTAAAGCAAAGAGAAATTGATATTTATTTATCTTTTCCTGAATTTAAAGAGCTAAAAAATGGTCCTATTACTTTAAATTTAACTTTAAGTAGAGAATTTTCTTCAATAAATTCAATTGGCACTACAATATTTATGAAACTTATTAATTATATTAATAAATTAAAAATGACCTACCAAAATAGATGTATTGAAATTATTATTTCTAAAAAAGAAGAATATGATAAATTATTGTTAGAAGTATTAAAAACTATTCATGAAGAGGCTTTAAAAAATGAGATTAGATAAATTTTTAAAAGTAAGTCGACTTATTAAAAGAAGAAGTGTTGCTAAAGAACTTGTTTCTAGAGATATTTTTCTTTTAAATAGTCACCCTTGCAAACCTTCTAGCGAAGTTAAAGAAGGCGATGTTTTAGATTTAACTTTAGGACGCCATCATTTAATAGTTAAAATTCTTTTTATAAAAGATCATATTTTAAAAGAGGATGCTTCTAAGATGTATGAAGTAATTAAAGATGAAATTAAAGAAGATAATAAAGAAGAATAAAAAATATTTATTAGCCTGCTCTTTTGGACCAGATTCAATGGCTTTAGCCTCTTTTTTATTAAAAGAAGATATTTATTTTGAAATTGCTTTTGTTAATTATCATTTAAGAAAAGAATCTAATTATGAAGAAAAAGAATTAACTAAATTTGCTAAAGAAAACAAAATAAAATTATATAAAAAAGAAGTTTTTTATAAAAAAGAAGATAAAAACGTTGAAGGATGGGCAAGAAACATCCGCTATTCCTTTTTTGAAGAATTGTATAAAAAAAATAAATACGAAGCTGTTTTAATTGCTCATAACTTAGATGATTTAATCGAAACTTTTTTACTTCAAAAAGAAAGAAATTCGTATGTTTCATTTTATGGACTAAAAACTTTGTCTTATCAAAAAGATATGTGTTTAATTCGCCCTCTCCTTTCTTATAGAAAAAAAGATCTAGAAATTTATTGTTTAAAAAATAATATCCCTTTTAATATCGATAAATCTAATTTTGATAATTCTTATAAAAGAAATAAATTAAGAAATGAGATCATTTCTAAACTTGATAATCAACAAATAAAAGAAATTTTAGATGAAATAAAAGCTTTAAATAAGAAAAAGAGATTAGATAAGGAAAAATATAAAAGAATGATTAAGAATAATAAAATATCAATCGAAAAAGCAAAAAAATTCGATATTGATGATTTTACGAATCTTTTTTATTTTTATTTATCGACCTTTCCATTTTTAAAACCTTTCAGTAAAGAAAAGATTAACGATATATATTTAAAACTTTATTTAGACAAAAATATAAAAGAAAAGATAATTAATACTGATTATTATATTTTTATTGAATACGGCTATTTAAAAATTGACAAAATTTACACTAATAATTATTACTTTGAATTAAGCAAAAGAGGGAATAAATTTTTTCGCTTTTTAGTAGACATAAAATATAATGAAATATTTTCAAAATATGATAGTATTATTATTCATCCAGTATCTAGGAATGATTTTTATTTATATAAAGGAAAGAAAAAAAGAGTTTCTAAGATATTTATCGATATGAAATTACCTTCTTCATATCGAAATATATGGCCAGGAGTATATCTTAAAACGGGAGAGTTAATTTATATTCCTCGCTACATGGATAAAGTAAGGTATACAAAGAAGTCCTTTTTAGTATTTGATATAGAAGATTTAATAAAAATATAAAGCAATTCTCTATAAAAAATAGTTAATTTATATTAAAATATTAAGGCGTGAAAAAAGGAGAAAACATGGAGAAAAAAAGATTTAGTTGGTTTAATATCCTTATATATATAATTCTTTTAGCTTTCCTTGGTTTGATGATTTATTTCCTTATTGGTGTAAATAATCAACAATATCAATCATTATCAACCGATCAAGGTATTCGTTTAGTTTTAAACGAGCAAGATGATTATAAAGTTGAATATGGTGCAGCTATAGAAAGTGGAGAAGAAGTACAAGTTTATATTGAGCTCGATAAACCTTACACAAATAACCAAGAATTCTTTACTTTTACAATGAGTAAAGAAGCTTTTAATAGTTTCCCTTATGAATACAATGGAGAAACAGTTACTTTTGCTGAAGCAATGACTTCTCAAATTATTGAATGTGGCTCACACCCTGGCATTTATGGTTCAATTTATCAAGAAAATTGGTTTATTTCTTGGTTGCCAACAATTATTTCAACAGTTGTAATGATTGCAATCGCAATTTTCTTCTTCCGTTTACTTATGTCTTCAGCTGGAGGAAACCAAAAAGCTTTGGACTTTAATAAGTCAAGAGCAAGAAAGGTAGATGATTCAAAAGTTAAATTTGATGATGTTGCAGGTTGTGATAGCGAAAAAGCTGAACTTGTTGAAGTCGTTGATTATTTGAAACAACCAAAAAAATATACTAAATATGGAGCAAAATTACCAAAAGGTATTTTGCTTGTTGGCCCTCCTGGAACTGGTAAAACTTT
>CALVMY010000044.1 GCA_944349405.1 uncultured Bacilli bacterium
TTTAACTTTACAAATTCACCATCAATGTTATCAAATGCTCTTATCCAATCTCTTATTGTGGTATATGGGATGTTCTCATCTCTACTAAATTGGGAAATTGTTTTGTTGGAACATTTGAACTTTTTTACAATTTCAAGTCTTTCATAATCAGATTTATATTTACTCATTTTCATCACCTCGATCAAATTTTAGGCGATTGAAAATATTTTTTAAGAGTGTTAATTATTTACGTTTACAGTTTGGGCAAAGATTCCCCTGCTATAAATTTTTTAACAACCTCAAGTTTAAATTCTAATGAATATTTTGCCATTTAAAAACCCCCTTACCTTAGACAATTTTGTCCAGTAAAGGGGGTACATCTTTAGATGGAGCAGGTGACGGGAATCGAACCCGCGTAATCAGCTTGGAAGGCTGATGCTCTACCATTAAACTACACCTGCGTGCCTAAATAATATATCAAAACTATATATTTAATTCAAGTAAAAATAAAGCCTCCTTTTTTAAATTAGGGAGGCTTTATTTTAATAATAAATATTAATTAAGCATTTTTAATAAGTGAAAGAAGAGCATCTTTATCCATATATCCGCTAACAACTTTCTTATTTTCGCCGTTTTTAAAAACAATTAAAGTAGGAACAACAGTAATATGGAAATCTCCAGCAAGTTCACCAAATTTATCAACATCTACTTTAACAACTGTAATATCTTTATTTTCTTCGCATAAATCTTCAAGTTCTGGAGTAAGCATTTTACATGGTCCACACCAAGTAGCAAAAAAATCAACTAAGACATCACCTTTTGAAATAAGTTCTTTAAAATCAGCAGTATTTTCTAAATGAATTAACATAAATGTATAAACCCTCCTTTTATTTAAAAAATAAGTGTAAATATTAAAAATATTATTAATATATGTAAAGGATAATATAAATAGAAAAAATATTGAACTAATTTGCTTACATATCCTTTTTTAGCGTTATAAAAAAGGATGAATAAAGAAGCTAAAACGATATAACTTTCAATAACATTATCTACTCCAAAATTAAATTCACTATATGTTAATAGATATGATAAAAGAGAATAAAAAGCCAGAATTATCGAAAAGATAGCATTTTTAGAAAATTGATAAGAAATAGTTTCTTTAAAAGAAATATCAATTGAATCTACTTTTTTATCATAAAAATAAAAAGAAAAATAAGCTGTTAAAAATAGGAGTAATCCAAATAAAGAATATTGAGGAAATATTCCGCCAAAAATTTTATAAATAGTTAGATCAATACTTAAAATATTTACTTTTATTAAATAAGTAAGAATGAAAAAAGCAAATATAGGTAAAAGATAAAAATAATTAAATTTATTTTTGGATTTTAAAATAATAAAAATTAATGAATAAAGTATTAAATCGATAAATATATTTCCAAATTGATAAATATTAAAAGATGTTTGTCGCACTAAAAATGAAAAAATTAATATCGAAAAAAAGATGACAAAAGCAAGCATTCCTAATCTAAAAATATATTTTTTTATCGAAGAAGTTTTATTTAAACCTTCAAAAAGTAAGAACATAAATATTGGAAAAGCAATTCCACCAATTGAAATAAAAATAGTTCCAACTAATTCATTAAAAGAAGATAAAAAAATACCAATATGAGATAAACTCATAAAAATTATGGCGATAATTTTTAAAGCTAAACTATTAATAAAAAGCTTTTTTTCTTTCATATTAATTTATAGATAAAAAAGAAGGAATAAGAGTTAATAATAAAGATAAACAGTTGTTAAAAATATGAGCGATTGACGATGCCCCAAAACCCTCTTTATGGTAAAAATAGCAAAGTAATAGACCAGAAACTATATAACTAGGCAAATTAGAAAATTCAACTATTAAGGTGTTTATATCATTAGAAAAAAGGGAAGTAAAATCAAAATGTAAGAATCCAAAAATTAAACAAGTAATAATATAAGCCCAAATAGGTTTTAATCGTTTTGAAAAAGAAGAAAATAAACCAATTCGATATGTAATTTCTTCAACAAGGGGACCTAAAATGCCAAAGACAATAAAAGATAAAAATGGGAATGATAAAGTGATTGAATTAATTCCAGTTTCATTAGCATTAACTTGATTATTTTGAGTGATCAAATTCATTATAAAAGAAACAAAGGAAGAAATTATAATTAGTATCAATCCATAAGAAACACCATAGATATAGGTTCTTTTTTCTTTAAAAGATGAAAAAACTGTCAATAAATCATTATTTATAATTAAAATAATTGCTCCTGCAGTAACAAAATAGGTTGAAAAATTTAAAATCGAAACCCCTGTTAGCCCAAAAGTAGCTAAGTATTCATTAGTTGTTAACATAATGATTGAAATTAAAAAAGAAATTATTTGTAATCCTAAAAAGCCGACAAAAAATAAAATTATATTTTTATTTTTATTTAAATAAATATCTTTTCTATTAAAAGCAAAGACATTAACTTTATTTTTACTTGGTGTTTCATTGATCGGAGTAACATCAATCACATTATTTTCATCGATTTTTTCTTGCTTATAACCACAATAAGGACAAGTATCTAAATCGCTATCGATTAATAAACCGCATTTTTGACATTTTCTTTTTTCGTTCATGGAATAAATTATAATATAATTTAAATTAATTATGAATTACACGATTTTAGAATTAGTAAAAAGTGAAATAGAAGTAGAAAAATCTCGTTTTTATGGTTATTTATTTCCTTGTAATAGCTTAAATGAATTTAATGAAAAATTAGACAAAATTAAAAAAGAGAATATTAAAGCTCGTCACTTTTGTTATGCTTATATTATTGGAAATGATAAAAGAGGAAATGATGATGGCGAACCAAAAGGAAGCGCTGGATTACCTTTATTAAATTCATTAATAAAAAATGGGCTAAATAATGTCGCAGTTATCATAGTTCGTTATTTTGGAGGAACTTTATTAGGTAGTGGGAGGCTTTTAAGGACATATGTCCATTCTTTTGAAGAAACTTTTTTGAAAGCTAAAAAGATTGAGCTAATCGATATGAAAAAATATGAAGTATCACTGCCTTATGATTTATATAATGTCTTTAAAAATTACTTAAAAAATAATAATTTTAATGTATTAAATACATCTTTTAATGATACAATTATTATTAGTTTTCTAACTCCAGTTTCTTTTATAAAAGAAACTTTGCTCGATCTATTCTTATTAAAAGTTAAAATTTTGAGTGAAGAAAATTATTGCTATAGAAAGGAAATTGAATAATTATGCCTGAATGTGATCACAACTGTGAAAATTGCAGTGAAAACTGTGAATCTAGAATCAGTAAATTAGAAACAAATTCATTAAATAAAATTAAACATATAATCGGTGTTATATCTGGTAAGGGGGGCGTTGGAAAATCTTTTGTTACTTCTTTAATCGCTTCTGAACTTAATAAAAAAGGATATAAAGTAGGAATTTTAGATGGT
>CALVMY010000045.1 GCA_944349405.1 uncultured Bacilli bacterium
ATACATTGAATACATTAAGAACAGGAAGAGCAAATGCCGCCTTACTTAGCAATTTAACTTGTGAATACTATGGAGAAAGAGTTCCCGTCGCTCAAATTGCTAATGTCAAAGTTCCTGAGCCAAGACAGCTTTTAATTGTTCCTTTTGATTCAGGCGATATTAAAAGTATCGTTGCTGCAATCAATACTTCAGATATCGGAATTAATCCAATTGTTGATGAAAAACAAATCAGATTAAATATTCCTGCTTTAACTGAAGATAAAAGAAAAGAATTAACAAAAAAAGAAAAAAGTTATAGTGAAGAAACTAAAGTCGCTATTAGAAATGTTCGTAGAGATTTAATGGATAAAATTAAAAAAGATTCGTCTTATACTGAAGATACAAGAAAACAAGAAGAAGGCGAAATTCAAAAATTAACTGACGAATTTATTGCAAAAGTTGAATCTTTATTAAAAGAAAAAACTGAAGAAATAATGAAAGTTTAATTTTTGTCGCTTAAATTTTTATGGAAGAAAATCAAAAAGATTCACATTTAGAAACAAGAGAACATCACGTTAATCAATTAAATAAAGAAGCTAAAACTAACATTTTCTCAAGGATTGTTATTGCGGCTTTTCTTTTAATTATCTTTATTCCATGTATAGTTTTAGGTGGGTATTTTTGGCTAGGATTAATTTTTTTGCTCGCTTTAATCATGACTCACGAATTATGCAAGGCCCCTCAATCTATTGAAAAAAAGTTTAAAAATATAATCTATGTTTTCGCATATTTTATGATGCTGGCGCTAGTCTTTTATATCTTTTTAAAAGATATAATTATTGAGTACCAGTTTTTTATGAATAATGGAGGGGAAGGCGAATTTGCCTATGATATTTTAAGAGGCTTTAAATCTCCACAAATATCTTTAACTTGCTTTTGTATTTCAATTTGTTTCTTTTTTATCAATGTATTTATTGATGAATCTTTTTCGATTCATGATGCTTTTTATTTTATAACGATGCTTTTTGTTGTTTCGCTTGGTTTACAATGCCTTATTTATTTAAGATTTTTACCATTTTTAAATGCACCAAGTACTTTAGAAACAACCGACACTTTTAAATATTTTACTTCGGCATTATTAATTCTTTATATTTTAATAGGAACTTGCATTAATGATGTTGGAGCTTTCTTTACAGGAGTTTTATTTGGCAAACATAAATTCTGCCCAAAAATTTCTCCTAAAAAAACTGTTGAAGGCTTTGTTGGTGGTGTAATTATTTCAATAATTATTTCATTTTTATTTGGATTCTTACTTTCTTATTTTGGCTTTCCTTTATTAGAAGGAGTCTTAGATTACGAACACTGGTATAATATTTTAGCTATTTCAATAATTATGCCTTTTACCGCTACTTTAGGCGATTTATTATTTTCTTCTATTAAAAGAGCTTTTAAAATTAAAGATTTTGGAACAATTTTAAAATCACATGGTGGAATTTTAGATCGTTTTGATTCAATTATTGTAACTTCAATTGCTACTTCTTTAATAATTTTAGTAATGATAAATGGAGTTAGCATTTTTGCTTAAATATAAATGAAAAATATTATCGTTTTAGGTGCTTCTGGAAGTATAGGAAGCCAAAGTATTGATTTATTAATTAATCTGAAAAGAAAATTTAATTTAATCGGTGTTAGTGTTGGTGAAAATATCGATTTTTTAAAAACGAGAATTATTCCAAATTTTAATCTTAAATATGTCTGTGTTAAAAACGAAAATGATTATTTAACTCTTAAAGAACTTTATAAAGATATAAAATTTTTTCACGGGGATAATGGCTTAATTAGTTTAACAAAAGTAGAAGAATGCGATGTAATTTTGAATGCATTAGTTGGTTTTATTGGTGTTATGCCTTCAATTTCGGCTTTAAAAAATAATAAAAAATTATTTTTAGCTAATAAAGAATCATTAGTAGTAGCAGGAGAAATAATTAAAAAGATTGTTGGAAGAAGAAAAATGATCTATCCAATTGATAGTGAGCATGCAGCTATTACTAAATGTTTAAAAAATGTAAATAAAAAGAATTTAAAAACAATTTATTTAACTTGTTCAGGTGGACCTTTTTTCTTTTTAAGTAAGAAAAAATTTAAAGATATAAAATTAAAGGATGCTTTAAATCATCCTACCTATAAAATGGGGAAAAAAATAACAATCGATTCATCAACTCTAATGAATAAGGCTTTTGAAATAATCGAAGCACACTATTTATTTAATGTGGGCGCTAAAAAAATTAAGGTTAAGGTTGATAAAAAAAGCTATGTGCACTCTTTTATTGAACTTAAAAATGGAGATTTTAAATTATCGGTAGGTAAGCCTGATATGCATATTCAAATAGCTGATTGTCTTTCTTTTTTCAAAACAAAAAATAAGGAATTTAAAGATACTGAAATTAATACTTTATCGAATTATAAATTTTATGAAGTCGATAAAAATAAATTCCCTTGTTTAAAATATGGCTATTTAGTTATTAAGAATAAAGGTATTTCAGGGTTAGTTTTAAATGCTGCTAATGAAATCGCAGTTGAAGCTTTTTTATATGGCTTAATTAGTTATGTTGATATAAATAGAATTATTGGTAAAATATTAACGATGTATAATTTAAAAGAAGAATTAAATGAAAAAAATTTAGTTAAACTTAATCAAAAAGTACGAATTGATACATCAAATTTAATAAAAAATAAGGAATTTTAATACATTATGGATTTTTTAATGACTATCTTATCACTATTGCTCTTTTTAGTGGCTTTAGGAGTCTTAGTTTCGATTCATGAACTTGGACATTTAATTGCTGCAAAAAGTTTTAATGTTTTTTGTAGTGATTATTCGATTGGTTTTGGACCTAAAATTATTAAATATAAAAGAAAGGGTGGCGAAACTACTTTTTCAATCGGTATTTTACCTTTAGGTGGATATGTTTCAATGTATGGAGAAGAAGGGGAGATTCCTGATGGAACAAATGTTCCTCGTTCTCGCTCTTTAGAAGGTATAAAAAGATGGAAAAGAATAATTATTATGGCAGCTGGAATAATTATGAATTTTATTTTAGCTTATGTCATATTTTTTATTTCGGCATCTTGTTTTCCTAATATTGTTGATTTTTATATTAATGTTGTTTCGATTAACGATGAAAATGTCTTTAAAGAAAATGTAAAAAAAGTTGATGGAAGCGAACTTGATGATGAGTTATTAACTTTTTTTGAAGATAAGCCTGCAATGGATGTCGATATTTTATCAATAAATGTTAGAAATAATGAAAATGATAGTAAAAATTTTATTCCAAATTATTATTTTATAAATACATCAAATGTTACTTATAAGGGCGAAAGTAGTTATGTTTTGGCTTTTGATGTAGCAAGTTTTTCTTATAATGATACCGATTTATCTAAATATATTAAAATTTTTGAAGGTGTGACCTATCGAGTTGGAGATGAATTGCCACAAAATTATGAATCTATTTCTAAAGTTATTGATAATGAATTATATGCTTTTGAAGAAGGAACTATTTTAAATTTACCTCTTATTGACGAAAATTTTTCTTTAAAAGAAGTAACTCTTAATGCAGATGAAGAAATTAAGGCTGAAATAAGCTTCAGGTCAACAAATGAAGAAGAAGAGACTATCACTAATAAAGTTTTAGTTACTTTTTCTAAAAATTCATTAAACGAATTACAAAGAGTTGGTTTTGGAAGTGATGTTAATTATCAATATTTAGGATGGAATTCTTTTAAAGTTGCTGGAGAAAACTGGGTTGAATCAACTACTTTAATTTCTAATGCTTTAATCGATTTATTTTCAACTACTGAAGCCTGGAATAATGTAGGAGGTCCAATTGCTATCTTTACTCAAACGACAACCATTTTAACTAATAATCCATTTTATGTTTATCTTAATTCATGGGGTATGATTTCTGTTAACCTTGCCTTATTTAATCTTTTACCATTTCCTGGACTTGATGGATGGCAAATTTTAGTTGAAATCGTTGAAGGAATCGTTAATGGAATCTATAAATTAAATAAAAAAGTTAAAAGAAAGAATAATAATAAAAATAAAGATAAAGATAATATTACCGATAATGTGGTATATACTATTAAAGAAAATAATGAAAATATGATTGTTAGCGAAGTTAAAGATGATAAAGTATCGATTAATAAAGATACTAATTTAATCGTTGGAAATAATGAAGAAACTAGTTTAACAAAAGAAAAAATCGAATATGATGATGAATGGCATATCCCTCAAAAAGTAAAAAATATTATGTCTACAATTGGGCTTGTTTTACTTTTTGCTCTTTTCTTTGTAATTGTTATTAAAGATGTTATTGGGTTGTTTTAAAATATAAGAAGTATTTAATTTTTAACACTTTTTATGCAAGATAAAATGATTCGATTTTTAAATAGTATCGGAATTAAAGATACGTCTAAATACGATATGAAATTTGTTTCTATTTATAAAGATAAAGGATCTTTATCAAGAAACAAATTTCGTTATTTTATTTTAAAAGACACTTTATGGGAATTTAATCAATTAAATGAATTTATTTCTTTTTTAAATAATATTAATAATTATGATTATGAGTTTATTTTTTCTTACAAAGAAAAAATAACTCTTAAATATATTAGTGAATTTTTATCTTGTTTTATTTATTCTAAAACATTTGATGATTATGATACTTATTTACATTTAAATTCTAAATTAATTATTTATTTTAATAATGATGTCGATTTAGAATCTTTTGAATTAATAAAAGGAGAATTCATTAAATTACTCTCTTTTGTTTGCTATAATTTACCAATTGAAACAAAAATATATGATGAAAAAGAAATTTTTGAATTAAAAAATAAAAAAGAAAAAGAGAGTAATTTATCTTCATTAAATTATGTTAAAGATGATAATAAAGATATAAATGAAGAAAATGTTTTTATAAGTGACAACCTAGTCGATATTCAAAATAATGAAGAAGATTCATTCTTTTTATCTTCCACCTCTTCTTTTAAAATGGAATCTAACCCACTTTTAGTTGAAGAACTTAAAAAGAAGAAGGAGGAAGAATTTATGATGCTTAATAAAAAGACGATTGAAAACATTAAAAAAGAAGAAAAAGAAGAAGAAGAAAGAAGAGTTGAGCGCGATTATAAAAGAGAAGTTTTTAAGAAAAGTTCTTCTTATAATGTAATGAAATTAGAAGATATTGATGAAAATAGTGGTTCTGTTGATTTTAAAGGCAAAGTTTTTGAAAGCGAAGTTAGAGATTTAAGAGATAATAAAAAGATGGTAAAACTTGGCATCACTAATTTAAAAAGTGCCGTTTATGTAAATCTTTATCCAAGTGAAAAAGAATTAAGCGAAACTAAATTTAACGATATTGTTGGTAAAAATATAGAAATAAAGGGTAAAGTAACACTTTTTAAAAACGCAAAAGAATTTACTATTACTGGTCATTATTTTTATATTCTTCCAGATGACCCTTTAAGAGATGATTTAGAAAAAGAAAAAAGAGTTGAGCTTCATTTACATACTAAGATGAGCGAGATGGATGGAATTAGCGAAATAGGTGATTATTGTCGACTAGCTTCTCATATGGGAATGAAAGCTATTGCTGTAACTGATCATGGAGTTGTTCAAGCCTTTCCTGAGGCTCAAAAAGCAGCAAAAAAATATAATTTAAAAATGCTTTATGGAAGTGAATTATATTTAATCCCAGATTTTTTAAATGCTTGTTTAAATCCTAAAAATGAAAAGTTAAAGAATTGTAGTTTTGTTTGTTTCGACCTTGAAACAACTGGTTTATCAACGAGATATGACTCTATTACTGAATTTGGTGCGGTTAAAATTGAAGGAGGAATGGTTGTTGATTCGTTTGATATTTTAATCAACCCTCAAAAAGAAATACCTGAAAAAGTTGTTGAAAAAACCCACATTACTAATGAAATGGTTAAAGATAAACCAACTATTAAGGAAGCATTCCCACAAATTTTAAAATTTATCGGAAATTCAGTTTTAGTTTCCCATAATGCTAATTTCGATTACGAACATTTAAATCGTGCATTTTATGAAACTTATGGGGTCAAATTTATCCACCCTGTTATTGATACTTTAGCCTTATCAAGATATATTTTCCCAATGAATAGAGGCCATAGTTTAAAAGCTTTATCAAATAGACTTGAAGTTGACTATGATGATTTAAGCGCCCATAGAGCTGATTATGATGCTCAAGTTTTAGCCTCTTGTTGGATTGCATTAAAATCGATGATTGATGTAAAAATTAATGAACCTACTTTATTAGATTTAAGTGCTTTAAATTACCCAAAAGAACTTTATAAAAATACAAGAAGCGCTAATCACGCTACAGTTTTATGTAAAAATAGAGAAGGATTAAAAGATTTATATAAAATTATTTCAATTTCAGAATGTAATTATGTTGGTAATATTCCTTTCGTTCCTCGCTCATTATTAAATAAATATCGTAAAAATTTATTAGTTGGTTCAGCTTGTTTTAATGGTGAAGTTTTTTATAATTCGGCTTATCGAGATGAAGAAACGCTTAAAAAATCGATATCTTATTATGATTATATTGAAATCCAACCAATTGATAATTATTCGTTTTTAATTAACACTGAACAAATTGATTCATATGATACACTTAAAAAATATCTTAAAAGTATAATTTTTGAAGCAGAAAATCAAAATAAGATTATTGTTGCAACAGGAGATTGTCATTATCTTAATCCAGAAGATAAGATTTATCGTGATGTTATGATTACAGCTAGTGGAGTTGGAGATGTTAAGCATCCACTAAATCCATATAATCGTAGTGATTTCCCAAAATTTGAAAACCCAAACCAACATTTTATGTCTACAAAAGAGATGTTAGATGCTTTTA
>CALVMY010000046.1 GCA_944349405.1 uncultured Bacilli bacterium
ATTGCGTTTTGTAAACAAGATTCTAAATCAACAAAACCCGATAAAACATTAGTAATTGATCCAACAACTGAAACAATGCTTCCAATCGCTAAAATCCCATAATAAGCTTTTAATCCAACTAAAAGATATGAAAAGAACAAAACTAAAATAACAAAGAAAGATAAAATTACGTTTGTAAGACCTACCTTTTTAGCAAATAAATAATATCTCCTATCTAAATTATTGTTAGTTTCAATCATTCTATTTAATATAAGATCTTTCAAAGAGAAAATACGAATATCCTTACCCATTTTATAATCACTAGTTAATCTAAAATAATATGCAAAACGATGATTATATTCGACATTATCTTCGAAAAATCTCTCGCTGATTTTAAAGAAATATTTCATGGTAAATAAATTAACAATAATGTTTATAAGAATTAAAAATATAATAATTAAGCCGCTATACCGACTATTTATAAAATTCATTAATGGCGATCCATTAACAATATTGTCATTAAAAACAAATAATCTACTAATATAAATTAATCCAATAATTATAGTAAAAATACATCTAATCACTATTGAAATATTATATAAAAAGTTTCCTATTCCCCCGCTTCCATTTTGACCATCTCTTGCCATTTGTAGTCTATTTTTATTGTCTTTTGATTCTAAAATTTCATAATCTAAAGTTAAACTTCTTTTAGCTAAAAATATATCGACTTCAGAATATAAGGCTTCTCTAACTATATCTAAATAACTATTTAAAGATATATTTATCAAATTCACTAAAAATAAAGAAGAAACATAAACTGCAGCAATAATGAAAATATCGATAAATTGATATTCACTTGCGTGATAAATCATATTTAAAATTTGTTCCCCAAAAATAAGTGGCAAAAAGAGTGATAAAGACCAAACAATGCCTATTAAAAAAGAACAAATAACAGCACCTTTTGAAATTTTGAAAGAAAGTTTAAATACTTTTATGAAATTTTTAAATGTTTTCACTTACTTCCTCTCCTTCCTTCCTATAATATTTTGCCTGAATATTAAACATCTCAAAGTAACGACCTTTTTTCTTCATTAATTCATCATGAGTTCCTTGTTCGAGAATTTTTCCATCTTCGATAAAATAAATGACATCACAAAATCTAGTAGAAGATAATCGGTGAGAAATAAAAATAGAAGTTTTATTTTTAGTTAAAGAGGCATATTTTTCATATAATTCTCCTTCTGCTATTGGATCTAAAGCAGAAGTTGGTTCATCTAAAATTAAAAATGATGAATCTTTATATAATGCTCTTGCTAAAAGCATTTTTTGGTTTTCTCCGCCACTTAGATTTATACCTTTTCTATCAAAATTTTGAGTTAAAAAAGTTTCTTCTTTGTTTTCTAAACTGTCTACTTTTTCTTTAAAACCGGAGTCACTTAGAACCTTTTTTAACTTTTCTTCATTATAAATTTCCGAACAAACAATATTATCTTTAATAGTAAATGCTAATGGAGTCACATCTTGGTTAACAATAGATACATATTTATAATAATCATCTATATTAAAGTCTTTTATATTGTGATCATTTACTATAATTTCACCTTCATTAGGAGCATATAGCCCAACAAGTAATTTAGCTAAAGTCGTTTTCCCTGCTCCATTTATTCCAACTATTGCGATTTTTTGATTCTTTTTTATATCTAAAGAAAAGTCTTTAAAAATATATTTATCACTGCCTAAATATTTAAAAGAAATATTCTTTATTTTAATATCAAACGGACTTTCTAAAACCTTTAAATCTGCTTTGTTTTCATGAGAAAAATTGCTATTTATATCAAAAAATTCTCGAAAATAAGTCATCGATTGAGAACATTGAATTAAATTGTCACCTTTAGTTGCAATTTGATCGACATAACTATTAAAAGCAGTAACAGCGGCTAGTAAAGCTGTAAATTCACTCGCCCCAATCTCTCCATTAACCGCTTTATAAATTAAAATTGCATAAGCTAGCAAATCTCTAATTAAAGAAAAAAGCGATAATTCTAGACTTGGCAAAAACCAAATCAATCCAATTTTATAAAGATGTTTTTTTAATTCTTTATTATAAGAAGTTAACATTTCTTTAAATTTTTTTGATAATGAATAATTTCTAATATCTTTAGCTTCAACCTCATGAGCACTTATATTAGAAAAATATCGTATTTTATTATTAACTTTAGATAAATCTTCTCTTATTATTGCATCTTTTTTTCTTACAAAATAAACAATTAAGAAATTAATAATTATGCTTAATAAAACAATTAAAAATACCCAAGGTGAAATAAAAATCGTAGTAAATCCAAATAAGATTAAACCTAAAACAGTAATAATTATTTCTGGAAAAATATGATATATACCTTCTAAGCCAGCCAAATTTGAAGAAACTGCGTCTGAAGCTTTCATAAATAAATCTTTTGTTTCTTTTTCTTCAAATTTTTGATAATCCATTTCAAAACAAAATCTGAGCATTTTATAAAAAGGATAGCTTGCTCTAAAAATTGTATATCCCATACTTAATGTTTGATTCAAATATGTTCCTAAAAGATGTAAAACTAAATAAACTCCAATAAAAGCACATATTCCGATTATTAATGAATTAATGTTAAACCCGTTTTCGATTAAATATACGATAAAAGAGGCAATAAATGATGAAATTGTATTACTTATAAAAGTAATTAAAATTAAAAAAGGTATAAGAAATTTATAAGATTTTTTCTTATCAAAAAGAATCTTATAGCTATAAATAATATTCGAAACTAACCCATGTTCTTTTTTGCTCTGCATAATAAAAATTTTATAGCAAATAATATTTTTTAAAATAAAAACATATTTTATAGGGTGTAAATCTTTTTAGTAAATATTCTTTACACAATAAATTTATAAATAAATATTGTTTAATAAATTAATAAAAGTGTCCCGTTTTTTACTTTTACCAAAGCTTCTTTATTTATAAATTCGTTATCGATTCCTAAAGCAAATTCGCTTTTCAAAACATGATTACTTAATTCATATTTTAAATTTTTTAAATAAACGCCTTCGGATTTTTCACTAATTGAAAAAATCGAAATATATCCTTTTTTACGATTAATTTTAATCTCTTCGTTTTTAATAATTTTATATATTCTTTTTTTATAATAAATTATTCCATCTAAATTTCTGTTTTTTAAATAAATCAAAATGGATATGTTAGCTAAAGAATGTTCTTCTCTTTTTCCTAAAGCACCTAAAAGTATAAATTCTTTGTAATTTCTTTTTATTCCTTCTTTTAAAGATGAAAAAGTATCGGTATCATCCTTAATTTTGTTCAATTTAACTATTTCAAGATTAATTGGAACCTTTTTTAATGAATCAAAATCTCCAACCAAAAGATTTACTTTTAAATTATATTTTATAGCATATTTATAGCCGCTATCAGCGCAGATTATAAAATCATCATTTTTTATAATTTCTAAATCTTTTTTTAATAAATTTCCACCTGAAATAATTATGCATCTACTCATTTTCTTCTACTTTCTTTTCTTTAACTGGGAAGATTCTATTGATAATAATAATTGGTTCAAGTAAAACACACATTCCAGCAATCGAGACCCAAACAGCACCTGGAACATATGTAGATTGATAAATTAAGTTATCAATAAATCCATAATTATAGATTAAAGCTCCATCAATCATATGCCCAATATATCTAATTAGCATGACTGGAATTCCAGCTAAAATAACAGCAATTAAAGAAAAAACGAATTGTTTTCTTTTAAAAACTCTTTCATCTTCAACATTTTGATAAAATCTTTTAGCGAAATTATAAAAAGTTCCTACAAGCCCATATCCACTTAAAGCAATTAAATAATCGAAAGGAAAAGTTTGGAATCCATAACCATCAAGTAAACAAGTTAAAAAGCCAAAGATAAATCCGCTTGCAATAAATCCTTTAAATGCACCATATCTAATTGCGATTATAAATAAAGGAAGAGCACTAAAAGAAATTGATCCTCCATTTGCTTGGATTTGAATTTTCCCAAATTGGTCTAATACTACTGCTAAGGCAACTAAAATAGCAGTTTCACAAATTTCTTGAATTGTATATTTTTTAAAATTGAAAATATTAGAAAAACAAACTAAAAGCATTATTAAATCAAAAATAGTTACTAAAACACCAAATGGATTAGCGGTTCCTGGATAAAAATTAGGATTAGATAAAGCACTTAAATCAAAAGGAACGACTAAATATCCACTCAACATATAAATAAATAAATTGATTATCACAAAAAATAAAGCTAAAGAATTGAAAGTTAGTTTAATTTTTTTATCTTTAAAAAATGCTGAAAATAAGATTAATAATTCACTTAAAATCAAAGAAATTAGTCCACACCAAAGTAAAATTGATGTGTTAATTAATTTATAAATGGTTCCATTAATTAAAACTTCGTTACCCATTAATCCATCTAAAAACGAAATAGAAATTGTTTCATTTTCAAATGGCAAACTACAAAATGGCAAAAATAATAAAAACAAAACGACAACGAAAGAAATAGAAAATACTATTTCGTTTCTTGTTTTTGATAGAAAATTGGTAAATTTTTTCATAAAATACTCCTTTAAAATTAAAAAACTACCTAATTTTCTAGGTAGTAACTATTAAATAAATCTAATAATTCTTTTTAAAAGAATAATTATAAAATTTGATTTTGTTCCTACGCTAGAATTACCTAGATCAGGTTATAATGGTCAAAAGTAATTACTTTTATCTCAGCCAGTATCACTAGCACCCACAATTAATATAATAGACTTTAAAATTTAAAAGTAAATTGTTTTTATATCAATCAAATAAGGAATTTGACCAATTTATTTCTTTTTCGCCTTTATTTTTTAGATATTCATTAGTTTTTTTAAACATATCAGTATTAAAAAAGCCTCCTTTATTAGCACCTAGAGGTGAAGGATGAGTCGTTTTAATAATCAATCTATTTTTATTTAAAATATACTTTTCATAACTTTTAGCTTTATTTCCCCATAAAATAAAAACAATTGGTTTATCAATTTTATCGATAAAAATCATTAAATCTTTAAAAAATAATTGATATTCTTTTTTATTATGGGATAAAGGCTTTCCTTCTTCGACTGTTAAAATAGGATTTATCAAAAAGACTCCTTGAGAAGCTAAATAGGTTAAATCACCACTTTGATAATTCATCGTAACTTTAAATTCATTTTCAATTTCTTTATAAATGTTTTCTAAACTTGGAGGCAATTTAACTCCTTCTTTGACACTAAAAGCCAGGCCCATTGCTTGATTTTTATTAAAATATGGGTCTTGGCCGATAATAACTACTTTTAGAGTTGATAAAGGGCATAATTTAAAAGCATTAAAAATATCTTCTTTCAATGGATAAATTGTCTTGTTTTTATATTCTTCATCTAAAAAAATTTTTAAAGATAAAATATATTCTTTATTTTTTATTTCGTTAAAAAAATCGCTCCAATCCATATTTTTATCTATTTTTAAGCATCTTCTTTCATTGTTTTAGCACTTACACTTGTAACTAAACTTCTTGGGAATAAACGAGTAATAAAAACAGTTAATTTATTTTTTAATCCAGTAATTAATATTTTTTTATTTTTCAAAGAAGCTTTATATCCTTTTAAAGCGACTTCATTTGCTTCAAAAGGTTTAATCTTTTTAAAAGTAAAATCATTATGAGCTTTCTTAACAAAATTTGAATTAAAAGGACCAGGGCAAAGAGTTAAAACATGAACATTATGTTTTTTAAGTTCATAGCCAATTGATTCACTTAAAAGCAAAACATAAGCTTTTGAAGCATGATATGTACACATATAAGGTCCTGCCATAAACCCAGCAATTGAAGAGACATTTATTATATGACCTTCCTTATTTTTAGCCATCTCTTCACCATAAACTCTTGATAGACATAAAAGCGCATCACAATTAACGTGATTTAATTTAATATTTTTTTCTATATCCATCTTTAAAAAGTCTTCGCAATCACCAAATCCAGCTGAATTTACTAAATTATTAACAAAATAATTATGTTCTTTAGTATAATTCACAAGTTTTTTAATCTCTTCAATATTAGATAAATCACATTTAAAAATATCAATTGTTAAAGAAGAATT
Organism: uncultured Bacilli bacterium; assembly: GCA_944349405.1. Classification (GTDB taxonomy): domain Bacteria; phylum Bacillota_I; class Bacilli_A; order RFN20; family CAG-826; genus Onthovivens. Next base: position 6,151 of record CALVMY010000046.1, read on the forward strand.
AAGACTAGTTAGTTCTTCTTTAGTTTTATTTAATCCTTCTTCATCAATATCAACTAATAAAAGATTATTCTTGTCTTTTAAATACAATTTAGCAAATTCTTTTCCTAAGCCACTAGCGGCTCCACTAATTAAAGTTATTTTCATTTTTCTTTTAACCTCTAAAATCTATTTTAAAGAGATTAGAAAAAGAAAAAAAGAATTATTTCGATAAATTCTTGCTTTTTTATAGTTCTAATTAAGGTAGATTTACTTATTAAAATATTTTTATAAAATAAAGTTACTAATAAAGTATAGCGTCTTTATTAGTATAAATTCTTATCTATAACCCATAATAGATATTGGAATTTAAAAATATAAAATACCCTCTTAAATGAAAATGCTCTAATAGATAAAAATATTAGAGCATTTTCTATGTTTTAAAGAGATTTTTACACAAAAATTAGTAGTTAAATTATGATTTTAGGTGTTAAAAACATTTGGGAGTGTTAATAAAATGTTTTTAAGGGCTAGAAAAAAAGAAGAGATCGAAATTAGAAAAAAGAAATAGTTCAATCATTAGATTCATTATTTTGGGAAAAGAATTTAAAAGATATCTCAATGCAAGAAATAGCATCTAAAACTTCAATCTCAAGAACTTCTTTATATTCGTATTATTCATCTAAAGAAGAAATATTATTAGATTCAATGTCATATCATTTAAATATTGTAGTTGAAGAATTAGATAAAATAATTAGTGAGTTAGATGATTCTAATAGTATAGATAATAATGAGATAGTTAATTTATTAACTAATCTTATTTTGCTCATCGAGTTGTTTTAAAAGTCTTATCGATGACTTTTTGTGATTTTAAAAAGACGATTCGTTTAAATGAATTTGAGCGTTTTAAAGCTTTAATTTATTCATTTAATATTAAACTTCAAAAGTTATATAAAAAATTATTCCCTTTTAAAAGTGTTGAAGAAATTGATAAAAAAATATTAGTTTTAAATTCTTCGATTTATGGTACTTTTTCGATAACTTTTTTAATGCCTAAAACTTCTCCTATTGAAAAAAAAGAGGAAAGCTTAAAAGAATTCAATATTATTTTAAAAAATTTAATAAAAGATACGATTGAAATGACTTTTAATCAAAAATAAAAATATCTGATACACTTTGCAGCATATCAGATATAAATAATCATTATGGTGATCCGCCGGAGACTCGAACTCCGGACCCACTGATTAAGAGTCAGTTGCTCTACCAACTGAGCTAGCGGACCATAAATCTTTATTTTTAGCGCCTATTAATATAGCAAAATTTAATCAAAAAATAAAGATTTTTTAAGATAGTAGAAAGTTCAAAAATTTACTTTGAACTTTCTTTTTTCTTATATGAAAATAAACTTCTTTTATTAATTTTAAAGTTTTCTCCTAAAACAGTTACAACTTCGGTTTCGCCAACTATTCCTGTTGATAAAGTAATTGTATCAATGTTATCAAAACCAAGAGAATGATATAGTTTTAAAGCTTCTCTATTTGATGGATTAACTTCAATTTGAACTCTATCATAGTTATTTTCAAATAATATTCGTTTAATTTCGTCTAAAGCAAAAGAGCCTAACCCTTTGCCACGAAAATCTTTTTTTACATATAAATATTCAATATTGTTGTTATAACCGTATTTTTCGTTTACATAAATAAATCCGGCAATTGAACCGTCACACATTATTAAGTAAGAAAAGCACTTTGGATTTAACAATCTTCTAATATCTTCAAGGATATCAGCATTAGAAGCTTCAACTAATTGTGAAGTCCAAAAATCTTTCAACATGTTTTGTAATTCTTTTAAATCATCTAATTCAATTTGTTTTAATTCTTTTATCAATTTACCACCTCATTTCTTAAAGTATAAATATACTACCATATATCAAAATTGCCGTCGAATTTGAGGCTTTTATTTTAAAATAAATTAATATGGGTCTTATATCTAATAGAAAAATTTTACTTAGTTTTTTAGGTGACAATCTCTTAACTTTTTAATAAATTATTTTCACGTGAAATAATTTTTTTATACCTAATTATTACTAAATAAATACTAAATTTTGCTCAAAAATTAATCAAAGTTTAAAAGAGAAAAATATGAAAAAATCTTAATATAAATTTAATAATTATTTTTAAACAAATATTTAAAATTTGTTGTATAGTATTGTTGTACGCGATAGTTTTTTGGTCGCAAAAATTAACACTTTAATAATTAAAAATTATTAACAAGTGTTTTAATGACCACTAAATCATTTATGAAAATTGCAGGAATACAAAAACTTACATTATTAGATTTTCCAGGATTGATGGCAGCTACAATATTTACAAACGGATGTAACTTTATGTGCCCGTTCTGCCATAATAGTGCATTAGTAATTGATGCACGCGAAAACGAATTAATCGATGAAAATGAAATTTTTGAATTCTTAGAATCTCGTAAGGGAAAACTAGATGGTATTTGTATAACAGGTGGCGAACCATTATTACAAAATGACCTAATTGATTTCATAAAAAAAGTTAAATCAATAGGTTATAAAGTAAAACTTGATACAAATGGTTATGTTTATCCTAAGTTAAAAGAAATCATTGAAAGTAAAGCAGTTGATTATGTTGCAATGGATATTAAAAATTCTTTAAAAAAATATCCATTAACAACAGGAATAAAAGATTTAGTAATTCAAAATATATCTAAAAGCATTTCGTTATTAAAAGAAAATTATGTCGAATATGAATTTAGAACTACTGTTGTAAAAGAACTTCATGATTTCGATGATATTAAAGAAATTGCTGAATTGATTAAGGGCTGCTCTAGATATTATCTTCAACAGTTTGAAGATACGCCTAACAATATTCAATCAGGTTACTCAGCCCACGACCTAGAAACTTTAAAAAATTATAAAAATTATTTAAATTCAAAGGGAATTTATACGGAAATACGCGGAATTTAGGAAAGGAGCCACCAATGTATAAAGTTATTAAAAGAGATGGAAAGATAACGTCGTTTGATATTAACAAAATCTCTAATGCTATCACTTTAGCTTTTGATAGTGTCAATAGAGAGCACGACAAGACCCAAATTGATTTATTAGCTCTTCTCGTCACATCAAAATTTGATAGTAAAATTAAAAATGGATTTATTGCTGTCGAAGATATCCAAGACTTAGTTGAAGAAACATTAATGGAAAGCGGATTTGCAGATGTAGCAAAATCTTACATTCTTTATAGAAAGAGAAGGGAATCCATTAGAAACATTAAAGCTACAACTTTAGATTACAAAAAAACTGTTGATCAATATTTAGATAGTATTGACTGGAGAGTTAAAGAAAATTCAACTGTTACTTATTCTATCGGTGGTCTTATTCTTTCAAATAGTGGTGCAATTACTGCTAACTACTGGTTACATGAAATTTACGATCAAGAGATTGCTGATGCTCATAGAAATGCTGATATCCACCTTCACGATTTATCAATGTTAAGTGGATATTGTGCTGGTTGGTCATTAAAACAATTAATAAAAGAAGGTTTAGGTGGAGTTAGAGGAAAAATTACTTCTGCCCCAGCAAAACATTTATCCACTTTATGTAACCAAATGGTTAACTTCTTAGGTATCATGCAAAATGAATGGGCGGGCGCTCAAGCTTTCTCATCATTTGATACATATCTTGCTCCTTTCGTTAGAACAGATAATTTAACTTATGAGGAAGTTAAAAAATGTGTTGAATCTTTCGTTTTTGGTCTTAATATTCCATCAAGATGGGGAACACAAGCACCATTTACAAATATTACACTCGACTGGGTTGTTCCACCTGATTTAGCTGAAGAATATTGTATCGTTGGTGGAAAACTTATGGACTTTAAATATAAAGACTGTAAGAAAGAAATGGATATGATTAATAAAGCATTCCTTGAAACAATGATTGAAGGGGATGCCGATGGAAGAGGCTTCCAATATCCTATCCCTACATATTCAATCACTAAAGATTTTGATTGGAGCGAAACCGAAAACAATAAATTATTATTTGAAATGACCGCTAAATATGGCACTCCATATTTCTCAAACTATATCAATTCAGACATGAAACCAAGTGATGTTAGAAGTATGTGCTGCCGTTTAAGACTTGATTTAAGAGAATTAAGAAAAAAGAGCGGCGGATTCTTTGGAAGCGGTGAATCAACAGGTAGCGTCGGAGTCGTTACAATCAACCTCCCACGTATTGCTTATTTAGCTTCAGATAAAGAAGATTTCTATGTTAGACTCGATAAATTGATGGATATTGCTGCTAGAAGCTTAAAAATCAAAAGAGATGTTATTACTAAACTTCTTGATGCAGGATTATATCCTTACACAAAACATTATTTAGGAACATTTAAAAACCACTTCTCAACAATTGGACTTGTTGGAATGAATGAGGTCGGATTAAATGCTAAATGGTTACAAAAAGATTTAACTCATAAAGAAACCCAAGATTTCGCAGTTGAAGTCTTAAATCATATGAGAGATAGATTAGTAAATTATCAAGAACAATATGGTGATTTATATAATCTTGAAGCAACACCTGCTGAATCAACTTCATATCGATTAGCAAAACATGATAAAGAAAAATATCCAGATATCAAAACTGCTACAAGTGAATGTAATACTCCTTATTACACTAATTCATCTCATCTTCCAGTTTCATTTACTGATGATGTCTTTGCAGCTTTAGATGTTCAAGATAGATTACAAACTCTTTATACTTCTGGAACAGTTTTCCATACCTTCTTAGGTGAAAAACTTCCAGATTGGAAAGCAACTGCTAATTTAGTAAGAAAGATTGCAGAAAATTATCGTTTACCTTATTACACAATCTCTCCTACCTATTCAGTTTGTAAGGAACATGGTTATATCGCCGGAGAAGTTTATGAATGTCCACACTGTCATAAACCTACTGAAGTTTATTCTCGTATTACTGGATATTATCGTCCTGTTCAAAACTGGAATGCTGGCAAATCTCAAGAATTTAAAGAAAGAAAAACTTATAACATTAAAACTTCAGTATTAAAACATAAAGGTGTTTTAAAAGAAGAAAGTGTTACTTCTTCTATTAAAAACGACGACGTTAAAAAAGAAGTAAATTTAGAAACAACTACTTCAAATAATGAAAATAGATTTAAATTATTTGTTACATCAACTTGTTCAAATTGCAAAATGGTTGAAGAAATCTTAAAAGAAAAATCAATTGATTTTGAAGAAATTGATGCTAATGCTAATCAAGATTTAGTTTCAAAATATAATGTTATGAGTGCTCCTACTTTAATTGTTAATAATAATGGTAAAGAAGAAGCAATCACTTCATTATCAAATATTGTTGATTATATCGATAATATTAAATAGTTAATTAAACAATAATAAAACTATTTTACTTTTTTTACCATTAAGGTCAAATTATGTAAAATATATATCAATTGTTAATAGATTAATAATAAATAATTATAATAACAAAAAAATAGATAAGTAAAAGTCACTTATCTATTTTTTTATAAATATAAATATTATTAATTAATAATTATTTAACAATAATAAATCCATTCATATTTAATCTATTATCTTTATAGTTATTTGATAATAAAACAGTTTTTTTATTATTATCAAATAACTCATTTATATTAATACCTTCTTTTAAAGAAGTATTAATATATTCCTCTAAAATAATATTATCAGTATTAAATTTATTATTGATACTACATTTAAGGATATGTTTATCTTTTAAATATTCAATTTTAAAAGAATAATCTTCATTATTTAAATCTAAGGCTTTATGTATCTCAATTAAAGATTTAATGAATAATAATCTTTTTTTGTTCCACTTCTTTTCATCCCAAATAAACATTTTTCTACAATCAGGATCATTATAGCCATCTAATCCAACTTCACTTCCATAATAAATCATTGGAATACCGCTATAAATAAAAAGAAGTGAATAGCCAATTAATGCTTTATCTTCATTAAAATTAACTTCATTAATAAAACGAGCTTTATCATGACTATCTAAAAGATTTAAAACACTATGTAAGGTTTGATCTTTATAACGGATTAAAAGTAGATTGATTCGATTAACAAATTCTTCTTCATCAATCTCGTTATATCCTAAAAAGTCGATAATAGAGGCTACAAAAGGATAATTCATAATCGAATCAAATTCGCTATTATCATCAAGCGAAGCATGTCCATCATGCCAATTTTCACTAATTAAAAAGATATCATCTTTAATTAATTTTAATTCACTTCTTAAACGTTTAAAAAAGTTATGAGAAATTTCATCTGCAACATCCATTCTATAGCCATCGATATTAAATTCATTTAAATAGTGTTTACAAATATCAATTACATAGTCTTGAGTTTCTTTATTATTTAAATTTAATTTAGGCATGAATTTACCAAATCCAAAGGATTCAAAATTAACATTATCTAAATCTACTTTCCCGTTTTCATCATGAATTATAAACCATTTATAATATTTAGATTTTTTTCCTTCTTTAACTACATCTAAAAAGATAGGAGAATAAAAAGCGACATGATTAAATACTCCATCTAAAACAAGTAAAATATCTCTTTTATGAGCTTCGCTAATTAATTCTTTTAAGCTTGTTTCATCTCCAAAATCTTTAGCAATTTTTTTATAATCATATGTTTCATATTTATGATTTGAATAGCTTTCAAATATCGGAGTTAAATATAAAGCATTTATTCCTAAATCTTTTAAATAATCTAGTTTTTTAGTGATTCCTTTTAAATTACCTCCGGCAAAAGTAAATCGATCTATTTTATCGTTTTCACCCCATTTAACATTTATTTTATCGTTTATAACGATATTTTCATTCTTTAATCCATCATAAAAACGATCAACAAAGATTTGATAAAAGACTCTTTTAGAGAATTTTTTATTTATTTTCAATATATCTATTTCATTAATATAAGGATATTGAAAATAATCATAATGACACTTTTTAAAATCGTAATTATCTTCACTAATAAGTTTATTCTCACTATAATAATAAACTTTATTATTAGTATCTATTATTTTAAAGACATATCCAATTCTTACATCTTCTACTTTTAAATAAATATAATAATAATCATTATAGCGAGTAGATATTTTATCTTTCATCTCTACTTCTTTTTGTTTAGACATTATTAAATATTTAGATTCATATAAAACATAAACATGTTTTATATGATCATCTCTTTTAACTCTAAGTATAATTTTTAAAGTATTTTTAGAAATTGGATAAGAATAATTTGATTCAACATTGTGATAAATCGCGCTAAATTCCATATTAATTATTGTTCCTTTTTTAATTAATAAAAATAAATTTTTAAAATTATATCTAAATATTTAAGTAAATGAAATAGAGATTTAACAAATGATTTTATATTTTAGTGGCTTTATTTACAAAAAGCCATTTTTTTAATTTTTGCAAATATTACGTCTTTTCTAGCTATAGCAATCAAATAAGCATAAGCATCCTTTTTAGATAATTTTTCTAAAGATACATCATAGTTTTTATTTAACTCAAAAGCATAAAGTTTACATAATCATTAAAATCAAATTCATCTTTTGTTAAATATTCTTCTAAAATTAAAATGTTTTAGTATTAGTTTTTACAAAATTAGTAAAAATTTCATTTAATTGTTTAGTAGAAATCTCAGTAAATACATCAAAAAAGCAGCATTAGATTTTTTATTATAGTGAAAAGTAAAATTTCTTATGCCAGTTATTAAACGCAATAAATCATAAGTAATTCTGATTTTACGTAAAATTTGTTTAATATCGTTATATATACCAATTCTTTTCTTATTAAATTCTTCTTGTTTCAAATTTTTATTTTTTAGTTCGTTTAATTTTTGTAATTTATATTTTCTTAAAAAATCTAAAGCATCATTAGGAGCATGATTTTTATTATTAATTAAATCAATCATTTTAGTGATGAATTCATTATCAGAAAATTTATTTTGGTTTTTATTCTTACCACCATAATTATATAAATCGTTATAAATGCTTTCTTTAAATAATGAATTTACACGTGTTTTTTGATAAAACTTTACTATAAGAAAGCAATTTTTCTAATATTTTTGGATCTTTATTTAAATCATAATTAGTTAAGTCGGCAGCATTAGGCAAAAGCCCAATCAAGTCAGTAAAACATTTATTTTCAACAGAATTTATTGAAAAAATAATGTCATTAATATATAAACCTAAAATTTTTCTTAAATCAAAAAAGTTTGAAAT
>CALVMY010000047.1 GCA_944349405.1 uncultured Bacilli bacterium
TAAAGAATATTTAAGTGGGCAATTCGTAAATAAACTTTACCTATGAACGCCTAAGATATAACTTATATTGACATCCCTAATATTTGTTCTACATCATCATTTACATCATATTAGCTAGCATAACATGTTATTTAAAGCAATGAATTATAGAGGCGAGATATTCTTAATTTTCCTTTCATTAGTACAACACTATGAATTAATATTTTTTTCTTTTTTAAAACTACTTGATATAAAAATATTTACAAAACAAGAATCATAAAAAAGCAGGCAACCGATTTGCCTGCTTAACTATTTGGTTAATAATTATTTTATTCAGCACTAACTTTGATATTATCAACTGCTATTGAAGGGACACAAGTCGCACTAACTAATAATTTTGTGTTATTTCCAACTGCAATTACATCATTAAATAATTTGAATAAGTTACCGCTTACTGTAATTAATGTTAATGGATCACCTTTAACGCCATCTTTAATATGGAATCCTTCAGCTTGCAATGAGAAGTCACCGCTTGATGGATTTAATCCTGCGTGAAGACCGGTTACATCAGTAATATAGACACCATCCTTAACCTTAGCAATTAATTCTTCTTCAGATAACTTACCAGGTTTTAAGAAGATGTTATTAAATCCAATGCCCATTTTGCTTCCTGCTCTTTGAGCGTTACCTGTTGATTCAACACCATCTTTTTTAGCTGTAACTAAGTTATAGAAGTATGTTTTTAAAACCCCTTTATCGATGATAACTTTGTTTTGTGTTGCAACACCTTCATCATCAAAGTATTGATAGAAAATGTTCTTTTCAAGAGGTCTTTCTTCAACTGTAATCTTTGGTGAAACAATTTGTGTATTTAATTTACCTGCAAATAATGAAGATTGCTTTTGAACATCTTCACTGGATGCATTAGAAATTAATGCTGTTAATAAGCTACTTACAACATCTCTAGATAAAACTGCTTTATATGAATTAGGAGCAATTGTAACTCCATGTAATTTATCTATGCCTTTCTTAACTGTCTCATCAACAAATTCATCAAGATTAATTTCTGATGGTTTGTTACTTAAGAACATGTTAAATGCTGATTTAACCTCGCTGCCTTCTTTAATTGTTGCAGAAGCACCAAAGTAGAAGTAGTTAGTTTTGTTTTTCAATACAAGACCATATGAATTAGCCATGATTGATTCAGCTGTTTCTTTTGAGAAAAATACCTCAACATCACTAACTCTTGAGTCTTTAGCATACATTTTTTCTTCTAAAGTAAATAAGAGTTTTAAAATATCATCAGTTGGCCAACTTTCTAATTCTTTAGAGTAGACATTTTTCTTTTTGTATTTTTCGCTGCCTTTAAAAATAATTGCTTCATCGTCTGTTTCATTTAAAGATGCACCTTGTTTTATTGAATTAATAATAAATAAAGGAGTATCTTTATCATCTTTTTCAGTTGAGACGAATCCCATTTTATTGTTGTAAATTCCTCTAGCAACAATTTTTTGATTTTCTTTGATTGAATAAGAAGTGATTTCTTTTTTGAATAGTTCAATACTTAATTCACTTGATTTGTTTTGATTAATTTCACTTACTTCGATACCATTTTCACTTGCAAGAGCAAAAAACTTTTTAAAATTCATCGATGGATCCTCCTCTTCCTCCAACAACAATTTCATCAACTCTAATTGTTGGTTGTCCTACGTTAACTGGAATACTTCCACTTGAAGCTCCACACATTCCTTGGCCAAAAGCTAAATCATTTCCTACCATATCAATATGTTTAAGAATATCTTTAGCATTGCCAACTAATGTAGCACCTCTGACTGGTTCAAGAATTTTACCATCTTTAACAATATATGCTTCGCTACAACCAAAGTTGAAATCACCAGTGGAAGGATTAACACTACCACCATTAAATGAAACAGCATATAAAGCTAACTTAGTATTTTTAATAATTTCTTCTTTTGTTGATTTGCCATTAGCAATATATGTGTTACCCATTCTTGAAGTAGGTTCAAATTTATATGATTGTCTACGGCATGCGCCATTTCCTTTTTCACCCATTCTTCTACCATTAAAGTTATCAACTAGATATCCTGTTAAAACTCCATCTTTAATCAATTCGTTCTTTTGAGGAATATTTCCTTCATCATCCAATGAATTAGATCCCCATTCATTTGATAAAGAGCCGTCATCATAAGCACTAACAATTGGGTTTGCAATCATTTGTCCTTTCATACCTGAGAAAACGGATAATCCTTTAGCAACACTTGTAGCTTCTAATTGGTGTCCGCAAGCTTCGTGGAAGATAACTCCTCCCCATCCATTTCCAATAACAACAGGGTATTTTCCTGCTGGACATTCTTTTGCTTCAAGCATAAGAATTAATTTTTCAGCATGCTCTTTAGCTAATTTTTCAATATTTAAAGTTTTTGTGAAAAATTCCCATCCAGCTTGAGTTCCTGGGCCATCAAATCTAGATTCAATTTTTCCTTCATCAACTGCAATACTACTTAAAGCTAAACGCCCATAAATTCTTGTTGTATTCCATGTTTTTCCTTCACTATTAAAAATAGTAACATCGTTGTGAGTAATAGCTAAGCCAGCAATAACTCTGCTTATTCTTTTATCATAATTACTAATAATTGATGAAGCATTCTTTAAATATGAAATAATTTCTTCGTTTGAAACACTTTCTAAAGGTATTTCAACTTTATGAATATTTTTAACTTTAATTTTTTTGATGTTTGCTAATGGTTCGACAATTCTTTTAGAAGAAAAAGATGCTTTTAAAGAACTAACAAGTTTAAAAAGACCTTTTTTTGTTAAATCATTTGTATAACCATAAACACTTCTATTATTTTGTAATAATCTTATACCAACGCCGTTAATTACATTACTTCCAACACCTTCAACTCTTCCATTTTCTAAGGAAATATTTTTTGAAAGTGTGTCTTCGTAATATATTTCGGCAAAATCAGCGCCAGTAGAAGTAGCTTCATTTAAAATATCAATAGCTAATTTCTTACCAATCATTAATATTTTCCTCCATAACACTTAAAATCATAGATTAGAATTAATTTTTGTAAAGTTAAAACAATTAAAAATGTGTAAAGTTTTCTTTACAAATTAATATTTTCATATGTTTTTTTAACTGTTTTTCTTAAAATTTTAAATTTTTAATTTTTGCCAAGAATATATAAAATATCTTCCTTTTTAAGGCTAGTAATTGATGAATCATCATTAGAAATTATTGAAAAAGCGACATCTTTTTTGATTTTTTGAAGTTCTATAACTCGTTGTTCAATTGAATTAGCAACTATAAGTTTAATTATTTTTACATTTCTTGTTTGCCCGATTCGATAAGCACGATCACTTGCTTGTTCTTCAATTGCATAATTCCGCCATGGATCAAGATGGATAACAACATTAGCCCCAACTAAATTTAATCCCGTTCCACCTGCTTTTAATGAAATAAGTAAAACCTGATATTTATTATTAAAGTTAAAATCTTGGGAAATTTTGATTCTTTCTTGAGATTTAGTTGCTCCAATAATTAAATTATAAGATATATTTTTCTCTTTTAACTTTTCTTTAACAATATCTAAAGCTGAAACAAATTGTGAAAAAATGAGGACTTTATTACCATTTTTTAATTCTTCATCTAACGATTCTAAAAGAGTAATAATTTTTGAACTTTCTCCTTTATAATTTTCAATATATAAAGATGGATCGATACATATTTCCCTTAATTTTGTTAAAGTAGGTAAAATCTGGAATGTTGTTGAATTATATTCTAATTCGTTACGTGCATTTAAAATTTCTGCATCATAAATTTTTTGTTGCTCTTTATTCATCTCACAGGTTAAAAGAACCTCATATTTATCAGGCAAATCTTTTAAAACATCGTTTTTATTTCTTCTTAAAATAAAAGGAGAGACGAGTTTTTTAATTTCAGAAGAATAATTTTCCTCATTCTCATATCTAAACTTAAATTCAGTAAGATTAGGTAAGAAATTAGGCATTAAAAAGTCAAAAATTGACCATAGATCAAGAACACTATTTTCAATAGGAGTACCTGTTAGAACAAATCTATTGTTCGATTTTATTGATTTAACTGATTTTGTTTTTAATGCGTCTGCATTTTTAATAAATTGTGCTTCATCTAAAATTAAAATATCAAAAGTAATATCTTTATATTTATCACAATCATTTCTTAAACTCTCATAACTTGTTATATAGATAGTTTTTTTATTTTGTTCGATATCTTCAATTGTTTGATTTCTTAAGGAAATACTTCCATAAATTGGAATTACGTCAATTTTAATATCGCAAAATTTATTAAATTCGTTTATCCAGTTATAAATTAAAGAGGTTGGAGTAACGATTAAAATTGGAGAATTTATATTTAGTGAAATTAAAAAAGTAATAATTTCTAGTGTTTTTCCTAGCCCCATATCATCAGCTAAAATTCCGCCTAAATTATACTTATATAAAACTTTTAGCCAATTAAATCCTTCTTTTTGATAATCTCTTAAAGAAGCATTAATTGAGGAAGGAATTTCAAATTTCAAAGTTTTAAAGTTGATTAATTCATTATATAATTCATCGATAATTTCAATTTCACCTCGATTTATCAAATCACTATTTTTGAAAATATAATAAAGAGGTAAGCGTTTATGTTTTTCTAAAGTTTTATTTTTTAATAAATTGAAGTCTTGAATTTCATTGTAAAACTTTGTTGATTCAGCATTGTTTAAACCAATAAATTTCTCATTAATCAATATAAATGATTTTTTCTTTTTAATGGAATCAAATATTTTTATTAATTCCTCGTCACTGAATTCGCTTTCTTCTAAAAGAATATCTAATAAACCACTTTGATAATTAATTTTTAATTTAGGAGATTTAAAATAATTTATTTTTTTATTTAAAATTGAATCTGAAAAATAAACTTTCGATATATCTTTTAATTCTTTTAAATCGCTATTTAAAAATTGCCAAATTTTTATATTATCACTCATTTTTTGATTAACAAATCCTAAATCTGTGATTAATTCATTATAAAAATTTAATAAATATTGATCGTTTTGATTAATTAAATTTATATTTATTTCTTGATGATTTTTTAGATATTTTGTTTCTAAAACTAAGGAATTATTAACAAAATCAAAATAACTTTCAATTTTTAAATCTAATTTTTTAAATCTTTTTTCTAAAGATGGATCAATTAAAAAGTAAGATGAGTTTGGATAATAAAATTTATATTTAAATTCATCTAAAACGTTGCTAATTCTAGAACTTTTTGTTTGATTCAAAAGAACAAAAAGATTATTAATTAATTCGTTATCACTAAATATATCGATTGTTTTAGTTGAAACATTAATTAAAAATGGATAAGAATTATTTAATAATTCATAGTTTTGAGGTATTTTTTCAGATTTTAAGAAACCATCTTTATCAATAATTAGTTTTAAGTTTAAATTTTCTAGTCTTACAAAATATTTCTCTTCTAAAACAAAAACATAACTTCCTCGATAAATATTAAATAATTTATCTAAATCAAATGGAGGTATATAGGTTTTTTGATATTCATAAAATAACGAGATAACTTTTTTGCTTTTTTCATCAAAAGAAGTTAAAGAATGAACAAAAGATAGATTTTTACCATAAGAATGAAGTTGCTCTTTATTTATATATTCTAAAAAACGTGAAATATTTTTAATTTGGTAAAAATGATCGATTCCAATTTTAAATGAAATTAATTCAAAATAATTATTAAAATAAGGAATAATTTCAACTTTATTTACAATATTATTTTTTAATAGATTTTTTTCATAAATATTATCTAAAGTTTGAATAAATATTTCGTTTTGTTCTTCTAAAATATTAATCTTATTTGTAATATCGAATTCGTTAATAGCATCTTCGACTTCTTTGCCATATTTTTTAAATAAATATGGAGTGATATCGTTCATATATAGGTCTTGATCAGCATATAAATAATTAAAATCAGATATGTATAAAACATTGTCTTTAAAAAACGAAACTGAAAATACACTTATTACACTATTTTTAAGTGTTAAATAAATTTTAAATTCATTATTTTCGATTGAATAAAAAATATCAAAATAATCTTCTAGTGATTTTTTAACAAATTTATTATCAAATGTAGATAAATACTTTTGAAGAGAATCAAAAACATCCTCGCTTTTATTTTTATGAAATGAATCAAAGATTTTTTTAATGTATTCATTATTAGGGAAATCGTTAATAATATTATCAACTTCTTTATAATGAGGAAGTTCACCATCGATATAAATTTTATATAAATGATTTAATAGATAAATTTGCTCGTTATTTTCAATTAGTTTATTGTGGTAAGCAGATAAAATATTAAAAATTTGATAATTATTTAGGCAAAGTTCAATAAATAATTTTATATCATTAACTTCAAGAGGAAGCTCTTTAAAATTAGTAAAATTTATTTTTAATAACTTAGTAAAATATTTTGTTTTTAAAGGAATTGTTTTTAAAGATTTATATAATAGATAAGTGTTATTAAATGAAATGGTATCTAATAAATAATCAGCAGTTTTTTCATCAATATTCAAATATTTAAGAGAAATTAAGATTAAATCTTCGTTTCTTGACTCAATATAAAATTTAAAGTCCGCACATTCTTTTAAAACTAAATTTAAAGATGAGTAGTTGTTATTAAAGAAACTATATAAAAGAGATTCATTAATATTATGATATGAAGAATTAATATCAACATTTTCTAAAGAGTATAAATTTGATTTAAATTTATTGAATTTTTCATTCTTTTCTAAAAAAATTCTCATTTCTTTTTTAAAAGAGAAGTAATATTTTAAAAAGTTGAGTGTTTCAATTAAATAGAAATAAAAAGATTTTTTTGGATCAAAGATTAATGATGTGAGTTCAATTATTTCTTTTTTGCTATTTAAATGAGCAAAATCTTCAAGCTTTTGATAGATTTTAAAATAATTAGCGTTTGCATTTGCAAAACTAATAAAATCATAAACGTTTTTACTATAGATTTTTTTATTTAGATTAAATTTTTTTAAATCTTCGGGTTTTATAAAGTTAGACTTTATATCAGAAACTGTTTTGGATAATGGATGCTTTTTCTTAATATAAAGAATTAATGAATATAAATGCTTGCAATTTCCTTCATAAGGACAAGTACAAGAATAACTAACTATTCCATTATAAAAATTAATTTGGGTTTTATAGATAGAAGTTCCATATATATTGGCATTAATTTTATTTTCAGTATCTAAAAGCAAATGTATGTTTGTATCGTTTGCATAACTTTTAGCTCTATAAATTATTTTTGAAGCAAAATAAAAATCTAATAATTTTAAATTAAAAACATCATAAATGGTTAATAAATTGACAACATTTGGATTGTTTTCTTCTTCAAAACTTTCTTTTGCGACGTTAAATATTTGTTTTTCTTCAGGAAAATAGATGGAAATAGATTTAGTGTTAATATTGACAACTATTCCAAATTTAAGTGAATTAAAATAAACAACTTGCCCCTTATAAATTTCCATATCTATTTATTTTAACATCCTTATATTTAGAAAATATATCTATTTTCTTAACAAACAAAATAAATATACTACCTTTATTTGGAGGCAAACCCTAATTTAAGGTGTTAAAAATCATAGTTAAATAAATTTTCTAAATCTTTTGTTTTAAGATTCAAATTTCCTAATTTTGACAAAGAAAGTTTTTCTTTAATAAACTTAAAAGCACGTGAATTTGTTGCATTATTAATATAGCATCCTTCA
>CALVMY010000048.1 GCA_944349405.1 uncultured Bacilli bacterium
TTGTATGACTTAAAACAGGCAAAAGGTATAAATAACCAGCCTACAAGATGATAAAGGCGGATACAATGAAGTTACAACCGATGCAAAAAGCGGCAAACTTAGAGGAGCATTTTTGAATGTCGATATGTGTCAATCACTGATTAATTTTGTACAAAAGGGGTTGCTGACAAAAACTTGGACTAAAATAGAAAGGACAGGTATGCACAAAATAGAAGAAATTGAAAAAGCATTAAATTTATTAGATACATAATTAGTTCAAAAAAATATCCGCATCCCCTTTATTGAAATTCTTTTATTATTACTTATTTTTTATTTTAGCAAGTACGATTTCTACCTTTATTCCTACCTTTATTTATACTAAAAAGAATCCTTTTGAAGCGATTAATGATAAATAAATTATATATAAAGCATAGTTAAAATTAAGAAAATTATCTTTAAAATTAAATTTTAAACTAGATATTTTAATTGATTATTCTAATTTTAAATCTTCGTTACCATATAATTTAAAAACATCTTTTAATAAATAATCAAATAATAAAGTAAGGATAATACTTCCTAATATTTGAACAACAAATATTGAGATATATGTTTGATAATTACTATATCCCATTACTTCCATTGAAGAGAGTTGTCCAACAAGTCCACAGCTTCCCATTCCTGCTCCTGCACTCGTACCTTTAGTATTTAATAAACATACTCCAATTGGTCCTAGAATTAGAGAAGTTAATATTGTAGGAAGCCAGATTATAGGTTTTTTAATAATATTAGGCCAATATAACATACTTGTTCCTATTGCTACTCCTATAGTTTTACCAATACTATTTTTAGCTCTAAAAGACATAATGGCAAATCCAATCATTTGAGCACTACATCCTATTAAAGCAGCTCCAGCAGCTAAGGGCTCACTTCCTATATCAATTGCAACACACACTGCAACACTACTTATTGGCATAGTTAAAACCATTCCCATTATAATTGAAATTATAATAGACATTAATTCAGGGATTAAAGGCATTGATATTTCAACTAACTTTTGTATACCAAATATAATATAGTAACAAGGGTATAAAAGAATAAAACTTAATATTGTTCCAATCGTAATATAAACGATTGGAACAAGTAATATATCAATTGGTGTTTTCTTTTTTAAAATAAGTTTAGAAATAAAGGTAGTTAAAATAACTGCTATATATATTAATAAAGGATTTTTACTACCTCCGTTAATAGAAACTGTAGGAATAGGATTATCATATGATAAAAGATTTAAGCTTGAAGCAACTCCTCCAATAACTATTAAAGAAACAATTTCTAAAATAGATAAATCTTTTTTTAAAGAAATAGCAACTCCTAAAGCAATTCCTACTCCCATTAAATTCATAATGATTGTAGATAAATCAATTCCTACCTCCCAACCACTACCAAAAGAAAAGAGTTGTTTAAAAATTGAACCAATAATTAAAGTAGCAAATAAGCCCATTGCCATTCCACTACTAGTTTTACTTAAAAAGTCGATAAATTTTTTCATAAAAACAAGTAATATTTTATCGATATTTTTAATATTTGTTAATAATTCTTTAATTTTATTTTTTATTAATTATAAAAAAATATGGAAAATAATGATGATAAGAATTTAAAAAATAAAAAAGAAGATGAAACTGAAATTAATGAATCAAGAGTGATAATTAGATATTGATTTGTTCGTAAAAAAGATGATGTAAGTTTAATTAAAAATAGTGATGGATATTATAATTTTAAAAATACCGAAGTAATAAAATTATTTCCTCATTCTAAAAGTAAAATACCTTTTGGATTCTATAAATATATCGAAAATAAATTAGAATTTTACCGTTATAATTTAATGATGAATGATACTACAATTTCTGATTTATTCACCCATTTAAAATGAAGAAGCATATTTTTTCCTTATTCAAGACTTTATGTCGATGTAGAAAGATTTATCGATGAAAATAAAGAAATAATGTCTAAAATTGGAGAGGGAGCTTTTTATAAAAACTATTTTGATTTAAAAGAAATAAAATTTATTGACAATAATAAAATGGAAAAGGTAAATAAAAAAAGATATAAGTTATATTACAAATATCATGAAAGGATCGAAAAAATTATTGATAGAATTTTGTCTTTTAATAACCGAAAATCAAAAATTCTTTTATTGAATATTCATTCTTATTCGACAAAAATGGCTAAAACAACTTTAAAAGTATTAAAAAAGAATAATTTATTAGATGAAAACATAAGCGATGAATATATTGAAAATGAGGAAAATTATCCAGATGTTTGTCTTGGGAATAAACGAGGGTGAATTATATAAATGCGAACCTTATTTAATAGAGATTGTTAAATTTTTAAACGCCCATAATTTAACTTTTAAAATTAATTTTCCATTTAAAGGTAGTTCAATGGTGGAAAAATATAAATCTAATCAAAACGTTATTTCAATCAAGACTGAAATAAATAAAAGATTATATTTATAAAATTATTTTTATTTTTAAATTCTATAAATAATATTTATTCATTTTTTCATATGCTATAATTTTTAAAAAAGAAGAAAAATTAAGCATATGAAAAAATATAAAGAAATAATTAGTGAAGTTAATCATGAATTAACTAAATATGAAGAAATAGCTAAAAAAAGAGATATTAATAAAGGATATGAAGAATATATAAATATCCCTCTTTTAGTAAATAAAACTAATATTTATAAAGAATATTCTTTATATCAAGATTTATTAAATGAAGAAATTTATGAAACGATTGAAGATACATATTCTTTATCAATCAATGAGAAAAAATTTAAGTTTATTAAAAATAAAAAGAATAAATATATTAATAATTTAAATATTTTTTTAATTGATCAAAATAATGAATTTGATAAAGAAGAAGAAAAAGAAGTTATTAAAAAAATAAAATTACATTACGCTATTAAAATTAAAGAAGTAAATAAAAAGATTTTTATAGTTAATATCTCTTCTTTAATTTGCTTAATAATTGGGCTTATTATAATGGGCTTATATGCTTTATTTAATTTATATTTAAAATATGCTTTTAGTGAGATGATTTCAATTTTTGGATGGGTATTTATTTGGGAAGCTTGTGATTTATTTTGTTTTACTAATCTATTTAATAAAAAAGATAAGTTAAAATATATCCGCCTTTTTAATGCTTCATATAACTTTAAAGATTTATATGAAATAGGCGATATTAAAGATAAGTATTTAAAATATTAATTTAAAGGAATAAATAAAGGAGAAAAATATGCTATATACAAAAATTAGATTAGACTTTAAATATGGTCCAAAAAATCGTTTTTATCGTGTTGTATTAATTAAAGGTAATCCAGATTTATTTAAATTAGGAGTCGCCTTATTAACTTCACTTGAAGCTACATTTGAGCATTGTTTTTTAATTACTCATAAAGGCGTTTCTTATGTTATGGCTCCTTTTATGGAAGATCCTTTAGATGGATATAAATATCTTGGGAAATATCATTTAAGTGATTTACCGATGAATTTTAATTTAGAATACGATACTGGTGATGGATGGGATTTTAAATGTAAAAAGTATGAAGAGAAAGTGGAATTAAAATCTAAAAAAACAATCATTCTTTTAGAAGGTAAGGGACAAGGAATTTGGGAAGATAATATTCATAGTTTATATGCTCTTTTTGAAGGAGAAATCGATAAAGACTTTGATAAGGAAGATGAAGAAAAAGGTATCTATAAACCTTGGAATTTTGAGATTGATAAATTTGGTGATTTTGATATAGCACTTGATATTAATGAAATTAATAAAACTTTAGATAAAGATTCTCAAGCAAATTATGAAGAACTTTATGAAAATGAAAAAGAATATATTAAACAATCTCGTGTTTGTTTAGATGATTTTCATAAAACAGATAATAAGAGATTTAATATTTTAGAAATGGTGGCCGACCAAATAAAAACTAAAGACTTTGTAAATAAATCTTTTCATAAATTATTAGAATATTTTAATGAAGAAGCAGCCATAAAATTTATAGCACGAGTTTTAATTAATTACGCATTTAAATTAGATGATAGAGCCGATAATTTTACTGATCAAGGCTATAAAAAAGAATTAGAAAAATCTACAAAGGAAATTTTACATCTAATAGAAAACTTTAAATTATAAAAAAAGATATTATATTTAAGCACAAAAAGTTTCTACTTATTCAAAAATTAATTTAAAATATTATTGTTAATTTTTAAGGAAATGTAAAAAAATGGAAAGTTTTAAAAGAAATATATCTTTATTAATGGATTTTTATGAATTAACAATGTCAAATGGCTATTTTGTTGAAGATAAAAAAGATCAAATTGCAGTTTTTGATTTGTTTTATAGAAATAATCCAGATGATGCTGCTTATTCAATTTTTTGTGGATTAGAAGATGCAATCAACTATGTTAGAAATTTTCATTTTGATGAAAATGATATAGCTTATTTAAAATCTTTAAATATTTTTAATGATGATTTTTTAAAATATTTAAAAGATTTTAAATTTAGAGGTGATATATATTCTTTTGAAGAAGGAAGTGTTGTTTATCCTAACGAACCTTTAATAACGGTAGTTGGCCCATTAATTGATTGCCAGCTTTTAGAAACTGCTCTTCTAGCAATTGTTAATCATGAAACCTTAATAGCTACTAAAGCAAATCGTATAGTTTTAGCAAGTAAAGGCAGAAGTGTTTCTGATTTTGGGGCAAGAAGAGCACATAATATTGATAGTGCATTATATGGGGCGAAAGCTAGTTATATTGGCGGAGTTAATTCAACCGCAACAACATTGGCTGGAGAATTATTTAATATTCCAGTCAGTGGAACAATGGCTCATTCATGGATAATGTCTTTTGAAAATGAATACGATTCTTTTTTAAGTTACGCTAAATTATATCCAGAAAACTCAGTATTTTTAATTGATACATATGATGTTATTCATTCTGGATTGATGAATGCAATAAAGGTTGCAAAAGATTATTTAATTCCAAATGGTTATCGTCTTAAAGGCGTAAGAATTGATTCAGGCGATTTAGCTTATTTATCAAAAAAATGCCGTAAAATATTAGATGAAAACGGATTAAATGATACGATAATTATCGCTTCAAATTCGCTTGATGAATATAAAATAAATTCTCTTATAGATCAAGGCGCTAAGATTGATTCTTTTGGGGTTGGAGAAAATTTAATTACTTCAAAATCAAATCCTGTTTTTGGTGGAGTCTATAAACTTGTTGGAATGTATCAGAATGGTATTTTAATTCCTAAAATAAAAATCAGCGAAACTTTAGAAAAAATAACCAATCCTTCTTTTAAAGATGTTTATCGTGTATTTAATAAAGAAAATCGCGCAATTGCCGACCTTTTAGCTTTGCACGGGGAAACAATTGAAGAACCTTTAACTGTTATTGATCCTAATAAACCATGGAAAACATTAGTTTTTAATGATTTCACAATTAAAAATATGAGAGTAAAAGTTTTTGATAAAGGCGAATTAGTTTATAAAGTTCCAGATATTGAAGAAAGAAGAAATTTTGTAAGATACCAAATTGAAAATGTTATTTGGGATGAAGAAAAACGTTTAGTTATGCCACATATTCATTATTCAGATTCCACTAAAAATTTATACGATTTAAAAATTAAACTAATTAAAGAAAATAAATATGCCAAGTAATAAAATTGTTGTTTTAGGAGGAACCTTTAATCCATTATCGAAAGCTCATGGAGAGTTGATTAAATATTTGGTCGATTATTTCGACGCTTTTAAAGGTATTCTTTTACCAACAAACGACAATTTTTTTCATTCTTGGAAACATTTTAAAGACAAAAGCATTTTGCCTATAAATTTAAGATTAAAAATTTTAAATGAATTTGTTAAAAGAAATCAGAATATAGAAATAGAACTTCTTGAAGTTGAAGGAAAAAGTAAAAAAACATACACTTCTTTAAAATTTTTGAGCGAAAAATATCCTGATAATGAAATATTATTTGCTTTTGGTAGCGAAAAAGTTGAGGAATTATCAAGATGGTATCGAATCGAAGATATTTTAAATGAATATAAAATTATTTTAATAAGAAGAAACCACGATAATTTAAATTATTTATTAGAAAATGACGACTTTTTAAAAAAACATAAGTCTTCTTTTATACCTTTGAATTTCGAAGATGGCCTTCAAGATATTTCATCAACTAAAATTAGAGATGCCTTAAATAATAAAAATGAAGAAGAGTTAAAAAAATTAACATATAATTATGTTATCGATATATTGAAGGAAGAAGGATGTTTATGAGATCTAAATATGGTTTTTATAAAGTAGCAACAGCAAATTTTATCACGCATGTTGGCGATGTCATCAAAAATAAAAATGAAATAGTTTCTCTTATTGAGAAAGCAAAAAAAGAAAATATTAATCTTTTAGTTTTTAGTGAACTTTCTTTAACTGGTTATACCGCCCAAGATTTATTTTTCCATAAAGAATTAATTGATGATGAATTAATCTCCTTAAAAGAAATAATCACAAAAATTCCTTCTTCAATGATTGTTTTTGTTGGCGGAATTTTCTCATATTTAGATAATTTATATAATGTCGCTTTTGTTTTAACATCAAATAAAATTTTAGGTATTGTTCCTAAATCTTATTTACCAAATTATAATAAAAATAAAAAAAAAAGATGGTTTACTTCCGGAATTAATATAAAAAATATCAATGTAAAAATTAATGAAGAAGAAGTTCCTTTTGGAAGCGATTTAATTTTTGATTTAGATGAAATGAAAATCGGATGTGAAATTTGTGAAGATTTATGGGTTATTAATCCTCCTTCAAATTCACTTTCTTTAAATGGAGCAAATGTAATTGTAAATTTATCTGCTTCGAACGAATATATTGGAAAAAAAGAATATCGTGAAGAATTAGTTAAAGTTCAATCAGCCAAAAATTATTGTGCTTATTTATATTCTTCTAGCGGCTTTGGTGAATCTAGTCAGGATTTAGTTTTTTCAGGCCATCAATTAATCGCTACTTGCGGAGCAATTTTAGTTAATGAATTCGATAAAATTGGTTTGAGTAGCGCAATAATTGATGTTAATAAAATCTCTAATGACCGAAAGAAATTTAAAACTGCTTTTGAGTGCAAAAATGACGATAAATATCGTTTTATTGAATATAAAAATGAAGAAATAATTAATCTTTTGCCCGAATTTGTTAATCCTTATCCATTTATTTTGAGTAATGAAAAAGAAAGAATTGAAAGATCTTTAGAAATTATTGGATTACAATCTAAAGGCTTAGCAACACGATTATATAATTCTAATTTTAAAGATGTAGTCATTGGAATTAGTGGCGGATTAGATTCAACTTTAGCACTTGTTGTAATTGTTGAAGCCTTTAAATATTTAAAATTAGATTTTAAAGGCATTCAT
>CALVMY010000049.1 GCA_944349405.1 uncultured Bacilli bacterium
AAAAAATGAATAATATTTTTGTTTATAGTGATGAATCAGGAGTTTTCGATAATGTTCATAATGAATATTATTGTTTCGGGGGAATTATTTTTCTTTCTAAAGATGAAAGAAATAAAGCTGCCCATAACTTTCATCATGTTGAGAATATTATTCGAAAATCTTTAAATATAACTGGGGAAATAAAAGCCAATTCGATTAAAGCAAAATATAAATATAAACTTTTAAAATCGATTAAAGATTTTGTTATTTTTGGAGTTATAATCGATTTAAAAAATGTTAATAAAAATATTTTTTATGATAAAAAAAGTAAACAAAGATATTTAGATTTTGCATATAAATTGGGATTAAAGAAAGCTTTAAAGGATTTAATTGAAGAAGGGATAATTAACCAAAATGATGTCAAAAATATTTATATATCTTGTGATGAGCATTCAACAGCTACGAATGGTTTATATGAATTAGCTGAATCTTTAGAAAACGAATTTAAAAGAGGAACATATAACTATACATACGAAGAATTTTATGAACCATTATTTAAAAAGATTAAAGGGGTTCATGTTAGATATCTAGATTCAAAATCGAGTGTATATATAAGAATGGCCGATATCATCGCAAATTATATTTTTGCAATGTCTTACCATAATTTAACTACTACCCTACGAATACATCTTAAACGACTTCCAAATAGATATTTTTATAACAAAAATAATTTTTATTCTCAAAATATTCAGACACAATAAACATTTTATTGATTTATATCGAGATTTGTTATATATTTTTATAGCATTTAAATGCAGCATATAAATACTTTCGGTCTGATGATTGAACCTTAAAAAATTTAAGGAATAAAGTAAGCTTAGCTACAAGTCGAAATTAAAAAAATCATTCATCCGCGAAATGGAATTTATATTCTTGCTTTTATTTAGATGCCAATCAAAATAAAAGGAGAAACTTATGAGAAATTTTGATTCCAAATGGAAACGTTCCAGAAGACTTAACTTTTCACTCTCTGAAACAGGCAAAGAATTAAAGAAAAGAGCTTATGCACCAGGCCAACACGGTCAAGATAAAAAGAAATTATCTGAATATGGTCGTCAATTAACTGAAAAACAAAAATTAAGAGATCTTTACGGAGTTAATGAAAAACAATTCGTTAGATTGTTCAAAATTGCTTCTAACTCTCAAGAAGTTACAGGCACAGCATTTATGATTCTTCTTGAATCAAGACTTGATAACTTAGTTTATAGAATGGGTTTTGCTTCAACAAGACCACAAGCTAGACAACTTGTTAACCACGGTCATGTCTTAGTCAATGGCAAAAAGATTGATATTCCTTCATACCTTTGTAAAGCTGGTGATAAAATCACTTTCAAAGACAAGAGTAAAGATTTATCAATCGTCAAAGCAAGCTTAGATGCAAGTGCAGCTACACCTCGCTATGTTACTGTTGATAAAGAAAAAAGAGAAGGAAGTTTCGATAGACTTCCAGAAAGAAGTGAATTAAGTCAAGAAATTAATGAATCATTAATCGTTGAATACTACAACAGAAGATTATAATTTCAATAAAAATCATTTGCCGGATTTTTAAAAAATCCGGTTTTTTTATTACCTTTTTAAATGAAAAAATATCTCATCCGCTATATAATATTTTTACTTTTGAAAGGATAAAACAAATGGATAAAAAAGAAGTTAAGCTTGATTTAACCAATAATTTAGTAAATCTTTCTAATTCAATATTGAAATTTTATAATTGCACTACTTTTCATCCTTCTCTTAAAAGAATTGATGAATTATTTTCTAAACAAAAAAATAAAAAAATATGCGTTTTGCTTTATGATGGGATGGGTAAAAACATTTTTGAAACATATAAAGAGGATATTCCGTTTTTATATTCACATATTTATCACCAATTTGAATCGATTTTTTCTCCTACTACTGTTGCCGCTACTACGGCGTTATTAACTGGACTTTATCCTAATGAAAACGGTTTTGTTGGTTGGAATCAATATTTTAAACAAATTGATAAATTTGTTGATGTATTTACTAATAAAGAGTCTATCGTTGATCAAAAAATAGACCATGATGTTTCAAGCGAATTTTTAATCCCAACTTTTATTGATAAATTAATAAATGAGAAAAATAAAGCGAATATTGCGAAAATAATTCAATCTTTCCAGTTTAAAAATAGAAAGAAACATGATGATTTTAATACATTTTTTAAAGAAGTTGATAAATCATTGAAAAAATATAATTTTATATACGCTTATTCAAGTGAGCCTGACCATTCAATGCATGATAATGGTATTAAAAACGAGCATGTTTTGAAAAAGATTAAATATTTAGAAGAAAAAACTATTGAACTAGTAAATAATAATAAGGACACTTTATTTATTTTAGTTGCTGATCATGGTTTTAAAGATGTCGAATATCTTCCTTTATATTTAGATAATGAACTTATTTCTTGTTTAAGCGAAAGAAATAAAAAACAAATATTTACAATCGAACCTCGCTTTGCTTCTTTTTTTGTAAGAAACAAAGAAAAATTTATCGAAATTTATAAAAACAAATACCAAGATTATTTCCTTTTATATACAAAAGAAGAATTATTAAATAGTGAAATTATAGGTGAAAATATTACTAAAATTAATCAAAATACATTAAATACTTTAGGTGATTATATTTTATTAGCAACTTCTTCTTATATGTTTGTTAATAAAGAAGACCCATCATTTAAAATGAAAGGAGCTCATGCTGGAGTTAGCAAAGAAGAAAAAGAATTATATTTATGCGTATTTAATAACTAATTATTTATCATTTTTCTTCTTTTGATCATTCTTTTTATCTTCACTTTTATAATCGTCAATATATATATTAACTTTAGAATTATTTTTATTATTAATCATACTAATAATGGTAAATATTAAAAGAATAGCACCTAAAGCAAAAAGAGGAATACCAATTATAAAAGAAGTAATATAAACATCGATTTTATTATAAAAAATACAAAATAGAAGACCAACCGCAATTAAAATTAAGCATCCTAATAGTTGAAATAAATTAAAAAGCGATTTCAATGAAACTCTTTTTAAAATTATAAATTTAATAATAAATATAATCCCAGCTCCAATAAAAAATACTCCTATAAATATTGGCATTGATAAGACAAAAATCGTTGGGAAAATGTAAATAATTACACTTAATCCAACAACTAATAAATAAAGTAAAACTCTAAAAAAGTTTCTGTTTTCATTAATAAAAGTAATAACTATTAATCCTAAAGCAATTAATAATAATACCGAAGCAAATAAATATCCTAAAAATATATCCATTTTAGGATGAGCTGAGAATATACAAAATAATAGTCCAATAGCAATTAAAAGTATTGAAACAATTATTTTTAAAGCGTTATATTTCTTTAAAAAATTCATATCTTAATAATTATAAACTATATATTAAAAATATGCCCTTAGAGATTCATCTACCAAGGGCATATTTGCTATTATTCGCCAATTTTTAAATCAGGATATTTTTCACGGTGTGAATTATAGTAGGTATGAAGGAGCTTATGAGCTTTTTTAGAACCATATTCTCCTAAATAATCATTATATAATCTTTTTATATCTGGATTTAAATGACTTCTTCTTAAAGGTCTATTCTTATCTTCTTCATATAAGACTTTAGCTCTTTTTTCTACATAGGTATCGAGAATATTGTCATCTTCTTTTGGTAAGAATAATGGGGTGACATAAGGTTGCCCTCCTCCATTAATACATCCACCAGGACATCCCATTATCTCAATGAAATCATATTTTGATTTTCCTTCTTTAATTTCATCGAGTAATATTTTTGCATTCTTCATTCCCGAAGCCATTGCAATATTATAGGTGTTGCCTAAAATTTTAATCGAGGCTTCTTTAATACCTTGAAGTCCTCTGCATGGACTAAATTCAATTGGTTCGAGTTCGTGGCTAGTTAAAATATAATAAGCAGTTCTTATAGCAGCTTCCATAACTCCGCCTGTTACCCCAAAGATAACTCCGGCACCGGTATAATCACCGATTAAATCATCATCAAATTCTTCAGATGGTAATTTTTCCCAACTAATACCACTTCTTTTAATGATTTGGGCAAGTTCTCTAGTTGTTAAAACAACATCGACATCATTAATTCCATCGACCCTATTACCTTCTCTTTCTTTTTCGAATTTTTTAGCTGTACAAGGCATAATTGAAACAACACAGATTTGAGATCTATCAATATTATGTTTTTCAGCATAGTATGATTTAATAATTGCTCCCATCATTTCATGAGGAGATTTACATGTCGAAAGATGTGGTAATAATTCTGGATAATAATATTCACAATAATTAACCCATCCTGGTGAACAAGAAGTAATCATTGGTCCAGGAGTTTTAGTAATAACTCTATGAACAAATTCATTTGCTTCTTCACAAATTGTTAAGTCAGCTGCGAAATTAGTATCAAAAACTCGATAAAAACCTAAACGGTGTAAAGCAGCAACCATTTTGCCCCTTGAATTTGTTCCAATTGGATCGCCAAATTCTTCACCTAAAGCAGCTCTAACAGCTGGAGCTGTTTGAACAATAACATATTTTCCTTCTTTAAAGGCTTCATCAAGTTTTTCAATTTCACTATGTTCCATTAAAGCACCAGTTGGACAAACAAGTGTACATTGTCCACATTGAATACATGGAACATTATTAAAGGAACGATTCCCTGCAGGTGAAACAATTGTATTGAAACCTCTATTTTCAAAACCTAAAATTCCGATTCCTTGAGCATCTTTACAAGCTTCAATACATCTGCCACATAATATACATTTTGAAGTATCTCTAACTAAACCTGGAGCTACATCATCATAAGTTGTTTTAGTTTTTTCGCCAACATAAACTTCTGGTCTAGCACCAACTCTTCTAGCAACTTCTAATAACTCACATTGACCATTCTTTCTACATGCTTGGCAGTTATAATAATGGTTTGAAAGTAATAATTCGACACTAGTTCTTCTTGCAATAACTGCTGCAGGATCAGAAATTGAAATTTTCATTCCATCTCTAATTGGATAAGCACATGAAGGAACAAGTCTTCTTTCTCCTTCGACTTTTACAAGACAAACTCTACAAGAAGCTAATGAGCATCTACCTTTTTTAAAAGTACACAAACTTGGAATGTTATAGCCACAAATTTTTGCTGCTTCTAAAATAGTTAAATCATCATCAACAACGTAAGGTCTATTTTCAATATATATAGTAATCTTTGCCATATCTATAACCTCTACTTTTTGCTAATAGCACCAAATTTACATGCACTTATACAAGAGCCACATTTGATACATTTACTTTGATCGATAACAAATGGAGTTTTTCCAACGGTTCCAGTTATTGCATTAACTGGGCAATTTCTTGCACAAAGCGAACACTTTTTACATTTTTCTGGATCGATTGAATATGAAATTAAATTCTTGCAAATTCCAGCATCACATTTTTTATCGACAACATGTCTTTCATAAACATCTCTAAATTTAGAGAGTGTTGAAAGAACAGGGTTTGGAGCAGTTTGGCCTAAACCACATAAAGAACCAACTCTAATTGATTCAGAAAGTGTTTCTAATTTATCTAAATCTTCTAAAGTTGCTTTTCCATCAGTAACCTTAGTTAAAATTTCTAATAATCTTTTAGTTCCGATACGACATTGCGAACATTTTCCACAACTTTCATCGCAAATAAATTCAAGATAGAATTTAGCAACGTCAACCATACAGTTATCTTCATCCATAACGATAGCTCCACCGCTACCCATCATAGAACCTTTAGCAATTAAATTATCAAAATCAATTGGAGTATCTAATTCGTTCATTGTTAAGCATCCACCTGATGGACCACCAGTTTGGATTGCTTGGAATCTTTTATCATTTGGAATTCCGCCACCAATATCGAAAATTAGTTCACGTAATGTAGTTCCCATTGGAACTTCAACAAGTCCAACGTTTTTAACTTTTCCTCCAAGAGCAAAAACTTTAGTTCCTTTACTCTTTTCTGTGCCAACTTTTGCAAATTCAGCACCTCCAACTCTTAAAATATAAGGAACATTAGCTAATGTTTCAACGTTATTAATAATAGTAGGCTTATCCCACAAACCTTTAACGGCTGGGAAAGGTGGACGTGGGCGAGGCATACCTCTTTTACCTTCGATAGAATTTAAAAGTGCGGTTTCTTCGCCACAAACAAAAGCACCCGCTCCTAAACGGACATGGCATCTAAATGAGAAGCCACTGCCTAAAATATTGTCGCCTAAAAGACCGACTTCTTCTAATTCTTTAATTGCAAGGGTTAAACGATTAACAGCAACTGGATATTCTGCTCTAACGTAGAAATAACCATTCTTTGCACCAATTGCATAACCGGCAATCATCATACCTTCAATAACAGAAACTGGATTGCCTTCTAAAATTGAACGATCCATAAATGCTCCTGGATCGCCTTCATCACCATTGCAAACAACATATTTTGTGTCATTGTCTTGGTCATAAGCAAATTGCCATTTTCTTCCTGTAGGGAAGCCTCCGCCCCCTCTGCCTCTTAATCCGGAAGCTAAAACCTCGTTGATAACAGCTTGACGTTCCATACTTAAAGCTTTTATTAAGCCTTTAAAAGCATCATAGCCTAAAGCTTCATCGATAACTTCAGGGTTTATAGTGCCACAACCATGTAAAGCAATACGTAGTTGCTTTTTATAGAAATTAATATCTTCTTGTCTTTCAACTTTTTGATGGGTGTTAGGATCTTCGTATAAAAGGTCTTCAATACATTTTCCGCCAATGATATCTTCTTCAATAATTCTTTCACAATCAGAAACTTTTACTGCGTGATATAAACGATCTTCTGGGAAAATTTTTACGAAAGGACCTTGTGAACAGAAGCCAAAACATCCAACGACATTTACAGTTACTTTATCTTCAAGTTTCTTTTCTTTTATAATTTGATTTAATTTGTTAATAATTCCTTGAGAATCAGATGATAAACAGCCTGTACCTCCACAGACAACTATATGTCTTTTACCATCTTTTCCACTAAATTTTTTCTCTAAGCAGGATGAGCAAGTGGTAAGTTTCTTCTCTAATTCTTCAACTGTTTTAATTTTTTTGACTGCCATAAAACTTAACCTTCCTTATCTTTCTTACGATATTCATCGATTATTTGTTGAACTTGGGTTAAAGTTACTTTTGGATAAACTTTACCATTAATCGATAAAGCTGGGGCAATACCACAAGCTCCAATGCATCTTAAAGCATCTAGAGTAAATAACCCATCTTCAGTAGTTTGACCTGGTTTAATTTTTAAAAGTTCAGCAAATTTATCAAGAATATTTTGACTACCTTTGACATAACAGGCTGTACCTAAGCAAACACCAATAACATATCTCCCTTTTGGTTTTAAAGAGAAAAAAGAATAAAAAGTTACAACTCCATAAATATCTGAAACAGGAATATTTAATTCTTTAGATATTATCTCTTGAACTTCTAGAGGAATATATCCATATTCTTTTTGAGTTTCGGATAAAACAAGCATTAATGGAGAAGGCTCATTTTTATACTTGTTGCAGATATTAACAATAATATCTACCGCTTCTTTTCTTAAATGCATATTATTATTCTCTCCTAAAATATTTATAGATATTATACGCTTTTTTATTATGCTTTTTAACAACAAAAAAGCACGATAAATATCGTGTTTTTGTGTTGCTTTTGGCTAACAAAATTATATTTATTTTTTTATATAATCAAATAATTTATCAAATATAATTTTTGCTCTTTTTTCCATTGCTTCGAAAGTATAATAACCAATATGAGGGGTAATAATTACATTTTTGAATTTTAAAAGTTCATGATCATCGTTTAATGGTGGTTCTTTTTCAAATACATCACTAAGATACATCGCGATTTTATTTTCTTTTAAAGAATTTATTAAAGCTTCTTTATTTATTAAGGCTCCTCTTGCTGTATTAATTAAAATCGCATTATTTTTCATCATTTCAAATTCATTAAAAGATATAAAATTTTTATTATTTTCATTTAAAGGAATATGTAAAGAAATAATATCGCTATTTTTTAATAATTCTTCTTTGCTAACATATTTAATATTTTCATTTTCTATTTCATTATGAATTTTTAAAGAATTATAAATAATTTTAATTTTGAAAGGTTTTAAAAGTTCGATTAATCTTTTTGAAATTAATCCCATTCCAAATAACCCAATTGTTAAAGAAAGCAATTCTTTTCCAATCACTTTATTTTTATATGATAATTCATTAAATTTTCTTAATGCTAATAAAATAAACATTAAAGTTAATTCACTAACAGCTTCAGTTGAATAGCCGCTTGCATTAAAAACTTCAATATTATTTTCTTTACAATAATTTAAATTGATATGATCAAGACCACTAAAAGCGATAAAAAGAGCTTTTAAATTTTTATCATTTGATAAAATATCTTCACCTAATGGAGTGTTATCACTAACAATAATATCAGCATTATCAATTCTTTTAATAAGAGTTTCTTTTTTCACATCTTTAGTTGAATAATAAATAACTTCATGATTTTTCAATAAATTATTATTTAAATAACTTAATAAATCAGCTTCTAAAGGTTCTAAAATTACTATTTTCATAAATATCATCCTTAAAATAAAAATAAAGCGGGTAAAGCGCCCGCTTAATTTTATAAAAATTTTTAAATAAAACTATACGCAAGTATATCCACCATCAACTGGTAAGATAACACCGGTAACATAGCT
Organism: uncultured Bacilli bacterium; assembly: GCA_944349405.1. GTDB lineage: Bacteria > Bacillota_I > Bacilli_A > RFN20 > CAG-826 > Onthovivens. Next base: position 8,814 of record CALVMY010000049.1, read on the forward strand.
TGATTCTTCAGCACCTAAGAATAAAGCAGCAGAATTAAGTTCGCCTTCATGTCCATATCTTCCTAATGGAACTGTTGCTTTCATATAAGCTTTAAATCCATCAGTATCTAATGTAGCTTTTGTTAATTCAGTTTCAAAATAACCTGGACAAATAGCATTACAAGTCATGCCATATTTTGCCACTTCAGCAGCAACTGCTCTTGTGAAGTTAACAACTCCACCTTTGGATGTATGGTAAGCTACAGTATCCATTGCGGTATTACCAACAAGTCCATACATTGAAGCAATATTAATAATTCTTCCATAATTATTCTTTTTCATAATATTTCCAAATGCTCTTGTAACAAGGAAGACGCTCTTCAAATCAATATCCATTGTCCAGTCCCATTCTTCATCGCTCATAGCTAAAACGCCATTATTTTTTGAAGCGCCTGCACAATTTACTAAAACGTCGACTTTTCCAAATCTTTCTTCAGCTTTTTTTGCACATTCATTGACTTCTTCGGTGCTTGTAACATCGCATTTAAGTGTTAAAACTTCAACACCATATTCTTTATTTAATTCTTCGGCAAGTGCAACTAATCTTTCTTCCCTTCTTGCTAAAAGAACAAGTTTTGCATGTGCACTAGCAAAACCCTTTGCCATTTGCGAGCCTAAACCAGAACTAGCTCCGGTAATGACAACAACCCTATTTGTGTAATCAAACATATTTATTTAATAAACTCCTTTGTTAGTATTCTATTACAAATTTATAAAACAAAAAATAGCCAATTAAAATAAGGCTATTTTTTTCTATCTTTTACAATAATTTCACAGTTTAATGGATATTTACTATCTTTTAAAATAATCTCTCCAACAGAATCACAAACAATTTTTCCGCTAGTTGGATTTTTAATTGAAGTTACATTTCCTTTTATTGAGGCATTTACATCACTATATTCAAAAGAAAGATCACAATTTATTAATTCACAGTCAATTAATTTTAGATTTTTTGAATAACATAAAGGTTGAGTTCCACTAATTTTACAATTTATAAAAGTCAAATTTTCACTATACCAGCCCAAATATTCTCCTTTAACGTAAGAATTTTTAACTACAACATCTTTAGAATGCCGAAAAGCATCTTTTGTATCGAATATTGAATCTTCAATAGTTAAATTTTCAATATATTGGAATGAATATTTACCTTCATAACGAATATTTTTTAATCTTATATTTTTACCCATTAAAAAAGCATAATCACCATTAATAATCAATGTATCGCCTTTAATATTATTTGATTTCCATCCAAACTCTACCGAATAGATATTGGCACGATTTAATTTTATATTTTCGCATTCTCTTAGAGCTTTTATCCCGAAAATATTTGAATTTTCAATTTCAATATTTTTACTATACCATAAAGCTGCGCGACAATTAGGAGTCATTGTTGAATCTAAAATTTTAATATTGTCGTCATGCCAAAAAGGATATTTTAAATCAAAATAGCAGTTTTTAATTATAACATTACTAGCTTCTTTTAAAGCTGATTCCCCATTTTCTTTTCCAACAAAAAGGCAGCTATCAACAATAACATTATTAATATCATATAATGCTCTTTCTTCCCCAAATCTTTTATTTTCAATCAACTCTTTTTCTTCCATTTTAATCCTCAATTTTCCTATATTCCATCCAAGTAGATGGAAGTAATTCGCTTAATTTTACTTCTTTTAAACCTTCTAATAATATAATTGTATTTAAATTTTCTTTGTTAATTTGATAAATAAATTCACGACATCTTCCACATGGAGGATAAATAATGCCTCCTTCATGGACTGCTATTAATTTTTTAATCTTTGTTTCTCCACTTTTTAACATTTCAAGAATTGTTGCTTGCTCAGCACACATTCCTAAAGAGCATGATAAATCTAAATTTATTCCAGAATAAATTTTTCCGCTTTCGGTTTCAAGTGCACAAGCAACTTGTCCAAATTCACCATAATCTTCAATAAATTTATGATTAATTGTTTTTAAAGCGATGTTAAAGAGTTCTCTATTTTCCATAAATTATAATCCTTTTTAAGTTTTGGGATTAAAATTATATGTTTAATGTTTTATAAAGTCAAATTTTTAACTTATTTTAGATAGGTTAATTTAAGAGTATTGTGCTCATAAATTTTTGCTTCCTTAAGTTTAAAAAACTTTGGAAATCCTTCATTATCTTCTGTTCCAACAAAAGTTAATTCTTTTCTTCCACCTTGAATACCTGGGCAAATTACCAAAGATATTTCATCAACTAAGTCTTCTTTAATAAAAGAAGAATTTATTTTTGGACCACCTGTTAAATAAAAAGTATCGAATCCATAAACAGTAGAAATTTTCGTTAAAAATAAATTTAAATCTAGATTTTCATCTCCACAAATTAAATACCCAATTCCCATACTTTTTAAATAGGCTAAATATTCTTTTGTAGCTTTTTTTGTTAAAGCAATTATTAATCTTCCTTTATGGGAGGCATAGTCAAAATAATTTACATCATAAAAAGTTTTGCCTTTTCGATCAAAAACAACGAAATAATATTCATCTTTTACAATATTATCCTCATCATAACTTATTTCGCTAATATCAAATTTAGTTAAATCAACCTCGTTAGCACTTTTTAATGTGTCTTTCCCGCATCCCCAAATTTTTGAATTATTAAAAATTTCATCTTCATAAAGTTGTCCTGCAAAATCGCAATCTTCATTTTCAGGATAATTTTTTAAAGCTTCATTAATTTTGCCATCTAGCGTTGAATACATATGGCAAACAACTCGAATTTTCTTATTCATATTTTTTTCTCCTTTTTATATAAACATTGAAATAACAATATCTTTTATATTTAGAGCTTTTGAAGCTCCTTCTTTATCAACAAATTCGCCTATTTTTGTATAAGAATAATTTGTTGAAAATGATTCATAAAATAAAACTAAACAAGAAGAACCAAATAACATAATATCGCCCTTATTTATTGCCTCAACTTTTTTTGGATTTGAAGTGAATAATTTATCAAAATTAAAAAATTTTTCATGTTCAAGACTATCCATTCTTATTTTTAAAGGAAAAAGAGAAATTAATTCTTTGCTTACATCTAAATCATATAAGTTAGCTATAAAAAGCTTGTTATTAATCAAAACATTAATTTTAATCATTTTCTTTTATCTCAATTTTTTTTAAAAATTTAGCTGGAACGCCAGCTACTATCGTATTTTCCTCGACATTTTTCGTGACAACACTTCCTGCTGCAACGATCGAATTTTTACCTATTCTTACACCAGGCAAGATAATAGCACCTGAACCAATCCATACATTATCTTCGATAAAAATAGGTTTTTGATAGACACATTTTCTTAATGTAGGATTAATATCGTGATTTAAAGTGGCTAAAACTACTCGATGACCAATAAGGCAGTTATTGCCAATATAAATCCCACCTTGATCTTGAAAATTACAATTAGAATTTATAAAAACATTTTTACCTATATGAATGTTCTTTCCAAAATCGGTATAAAAAGGTGGAAATAAAGAAAAACCGTAATCTACATCTTGCCCAATAAGTTCAGAAAAAATTGAAACAATCTCCTCCTTAGTATGATATGAATTATTTAATTTAGCTAAAATTTTATGAGCTTCATCACTTGCTTTATGAAGAGTTTCAATTCCAACACTCATATTTATATTTTCGCCACGATTTAATAAAATTTTTAATTCATTTACAGTCATATTTTTCCCTTTTCAAAAAAATTATATTTAAAATTAAGAAATATGTTAAATAGTTATAATATATATTAAAATATAATTAAAAGTTATATTTATAAGAGGTATATAAATATGGAAATAAGGACAATACGTTACTTTTTAGCCGTAGCAGAATTAGGAAATATTTCTAAAGCAGCTATTTTTTTGCACACTTCTCAACCTAATATTACTCGCCAAATTAAAGATTTAGAGGATGAAATTGGTAAACCTCTTTTTAAAAGGGGCAAGGGGATGATTTTAACAGAGGAAGGTCTTTATTTAAAAGAAAAAGCTCGTCAAATTATCGATTTATTCGACCGAATTGAATCGGATATTAAAGTTTTAAATGCTGAAGATAGTGCGGTTACTGGAACTATAAAAATTGCAGGTGGCGAAAGCTATGCAATGAATATAATTGGAAAAACATTTAAAAAATTCCATAAAAAGTATCCGCTTGTTAAATTAGATATTTATAGCGGTGCAACAAATGAAGTAATAAAAAGATTAGAAAAAGGAACAATTGATTTTGGTATTTTAATCGAACCGGCTCCTATTACTGATTACAATTTTATCAAACTTCCTGATTATAATACTTGGGGGATTTTAATGAGAAAGGATTCAGATCTTGCTTCAAGAACATATATTTTTCCTGAAGATTTAAATAATCAACCACTTTTATTTTCAAATCCTAGTGCCCATACAAATATGATAAAAATTTGGCTAAATAAAAGCCTAAACGATCTTAACATTGTTGCAACTTATAACCTTATTTATAATGCATCAATTTTAGTTAAAAATGGTTTAGGCTATGCATTTACAATTAATAAACTTATTAATACAAGCGGAGATAGTGAATTAACTTTTAGAGAATTAAGACCTAAACTTATCTCCTATTTAGATTTAGTTTGGAAAACTGAGTTAACTCTTTCTAAACCAGCTAAATTATTTCTAAGCGAAATTAAAAAAGAAGTTATTAAGCAAGAAGCTTCCTTGCTTTAAGCACTTCTTTTCTTTCCAACAAAGAATAAAGCAACAGTTCCAGGGCCTGTATGAGCTCCAATTGTTGTTCCAATATTAAAAATATCAACTTTTCCTTTTAATTTAGGAAAATTCTCGTCGACAAGTTTTTTAACAAGTTCAGCATCTTCTATACAGGCTGAATGAGAAATATAACATTTGCCATCATACTCTAGTCCGTTTTTAGCATTCTTTTTCATTACTTCTACAATTCGAAGAATTACTTTCTTTTTTCCTAATACTTTTTCTCGAGGAATAAGTTTTCCTTCATCATTAACATTTAATAATGGGCAAATATGAAGCATATTACCAATAAACCCACTTGTTTTGGAAACTCTTCCACCACGAATAAAGAATGTTAAATCAGTCGAAAAAAACCAATGATTTATAGTTAAGCGATTTTCTAAAATCCAGTCATTAACTTCATCAATACTTTTACCAGCATCCCTTAAATCAGCAGCCATACCGACTAAAAGGCCAAACCCACTAGAAGCAGCTAAAGAGTCTACAACGTAAAGTTTTCTATTTGGATATTTATCTTTCAACATATCTCTAGCAATAATTGCACTATTATAAGTTCCACTAATTCCGCTAGATAATGTTAAATGCAATACATCTTTCCCTTCTTTTAGGAAATTTTCAAAATAGTTTAAATATGTTTCAACATTTATTTGTGAAGTTCTTGTTAAAATTCCATCAACCATCATTTGATAAAATTGATTTAAAGGTATTGTTTCGCCAAAATCATCAACGTGTTCAACATCGTCTAAAAAATAATGAAAGCATAAATATTTAATATTTCGCTTATCAAAATGAGATTTCGTCATATCTGCGGTTGAACAACAACTCAAAACAAAATTTTCCATTTTTTTACCCTACCCCCTTATATGACCAAAGTATTATACACTAATATTACTAATAAATTAATAAAATTAAATTTGTATGGGATAATTATTTTGTCTCATCTTTTTTATCAACTGTTTCTTTATCTTCTTTTGCAATTGAAGAATAAAAACGATCGATACGTGGGAAAATAACTATTACAGTTTGAACAACAATTCCAATTGCAACAACAATTAAAAGTGGAAATGGTGGAACAATTAACTGTAAACCGATAAGAACACACCATAAAACAATAGATGTTAATATTTTGACATATTTATAAAATTTCAAGACTAATAAAATACCTTCTGTCAAAAAACTTATTGCCGCACCACAAAGTAAAACAATTCCTATAATTGTTTGAGCATTTATAACATTTGAATAGTCTAAAACCGATTCTAAATAATTTAAAACTGAGCCAACTAAGATTCCTGAAAGAGTAATCAAAACTAGGATAGTAATAATTACAAAAATGAGTTTGAATCTGAAATCTTTTCTTTCTAAAATCTTATTTTCTTCTTCATCAAGTTTATTAAATTCATGTTCTTCAAATAAATAATTAATATCAACATCAAAAAATTTTGCAATATTGTATAGTGTTTCTGCATCAGGTAATGAATCTGCTCTTTCCCATTTTGAAATTGACTTATTTGAATAGCACAATTTATCAGCTAATTCAGCTTGGGTCATCCCTTTTTGCTTTCTTAATCCTGCAATATTTTTAGCGATAATTTCTTTTACGTTCATACAATGAAAATTTTATCATATCAAAATATTTTTATCTCGATAATTTTATTATTCCAAAGTCCAAATTTTCCTTATCAGTTACCTTCTTTAAATCTTCGCTAAACTTACTTCTAACTAAATAAAAAATTAATAAACACACGGGCATTCCTAAGTTAGTTTCAACAAATGAATTCACCAATAAAGTTTTAATTGATAATTCATTCATTGGCCTGATTCCGTTTATTAAAAGAGCAAATTCCCAGCAAAATTGAACTGAAATACCAATAATATTTAAAGTTAGAATGTTTACAAATGGTTTCTTCTTAATTAATAAAATAATTATCAAAATTAAGTAAGAAACGATTAAAGCAACACCCATATATCCATGATAAGCATTGGTTGTTCTACTAGTTTCTATATTTGCTTCTCCTCCTAAAGTTGAAATTGAAGGTGCGACAATCCACCATCCAATAATCAAAAATAACCAATATTTCAAATATTTATCTTTTGCTAAGCAAACCCAAATAAAAACAAAATTAGTAAAACCATATGATAAACTCATCCATAGCAAAACCAAAAATGTATTCAAATTATTAGCAATTAATCCATCAATTATTATTATTCTAGAGTGTGACAATAAATAAAAGCCGCCATAATCAACAATTAAATATAAAATTCCACCAAAAATTCCAAACAAAACTGTTTCGTATCTTTTTTTATAAAGTAGCAAAACCAATAAAATTAAAAGAAAGATAGAGTCTAAAATAATATAAAGTAAATTTAAATTCCTGGTTGGAGTTATTTCATTAAAAACTGTAAAAATATTCATAACATCCCTCAAATAATCAACATTTTGATGATAATTGTTTATAACTTCATTATTATAACGTATTTTGTTGATAAATTTTATTAAATATTGTCTTTTTTGAACCTTCATTTAATTTTAAAATATTAATATATTTTCGGAGGTTCTTATCAATGAGAAAAAATTTTGGTGTCAAAACATACCTTTATCCACAACCAGTTTTAATAATAGCAAGTTATGATGAAAATAATATTCCTAATGCAATGAATGCTGCATGGGGTGGAATAAGTGAAGAAGATCAAATTTCAATTTGCATTTCTGCCGACCATAAAACAACAAAAAATATTATTAAAAGAAAAGCTTTTACAGTCTCTTCAGCTACAAAAAAATATTTATCTGAATGTGATTATTTTGGAATTGAAAGCGGAAATAATAATATAAATAAGATAGAAAAAGCTAATATGCACACAATTAAAAGTGAATTTGTTGATGCGCCTATTATATTAGAACTTCCTCTTGCTTTAGAATGCGAACTAATTTCTTATAACGAAGAAAGCTGCATTTTAAAAGGAAGAATTAAAAACGTTTCTATTGATGAGTCAATTTTAAATGAAAATAATAAGATTGATATTAATAAATTTGAGCCTATCTCTTTTGATCCTATGAATGCTAAATATCTTTTAGTTAAAGAAATTGTTGGAAATGCTTTTAGTGATGGTTTAAAAATTAAAAAATAGGTGGAAAATATGAAAGTTTTATTAATAAATGGTTCTCCTAATAAAGAGGAATGTGTAAAAACTGCTTTAAATGAAGTCACCAAATCTTTAAACGAAGAAAATATTGAAACAAAAATAATTGATATAGGGACTTTAGATATTAGAGGATGTATTGCTTGCGGAAAATGTAAAGAAATCGGCAAATGTGTTTTTAATGACTTAGTAAATGAGGTCGCTATTTAACTTAAAGATGCTGATGGATTAGTTGTTGGCAGTCCAGTTTATTTTGCTAGTGCAAACGGAAGTTTGATTAACTTATTAACACGCTTATTCTATTCTGCTTCCTATGATTTATCTTTTAAGGTTGGGGCTAGTGTTGTATCAGCAAGAAGAGGAGGTTGTTCCTCTACTTTCGATGAATTAAATAAATTTTTTACAATTAGAAATATGCCTATAGCATCTTCACAATATTGGAATAGCGTCCATGGATTTAGTAAAGAAGACACTTTGAAAGATTTAGAAGGACTTCAAACGATGCGAACACTTGGCAAAAATATGGCTTTTTTAATTAAATCAATTGCTTTAGGAAAAGAAAAATATGGTTATCCAAAAAAAGAAAAACCTTTAAAAACGAATTTTATGGATGGTAAATAAAAATAAATGAATATTAATTTAACTAAAAAAGAAATAAATAAATATTTACTAACTAAAGAAGAAAATATATTAATCGATAATATTTATAATGAATTCTTAACTTCTTTTGCCCCTTTTATTAACGTAGATGAGTTAAAAAATAATTTTAATTATGATTACTATGCCTTCTTTTTAGATAAACTAGAAATCGATTCTTCTGATCATGATTTATATAAATTATCTAAAAAGTACGAACTTAATAAATTTACTAAATTAGATAAAAATCTATTTTTGAATAACATTTATTATAAAAATATTAAACTAAATAAAAATGAGATTAAACTAAACGATTTAACCTTAAAATACAATGAATTTAATCCTTTTGAATGTTTTTTATATAAAGATATCGATGTAAAAGAAGATGAATATTTTAAAGAGATTAATAATGTGGGTTATTTTGATTCACCTTTTAAATATATTGAACTTGTAAAAGGTGATGAAACTTGGATGAGTGTCACTCCACATGAAATCTTAACAATGGAAGATGATATCAATAAAGTAAGCGGGAATATTTTAGTTTTAGGATTAGGAATAGGTTATTTTACTTATCTTGCATCTTTAAAAGAAAATGTCAAAAGTATTGATGTTATCGAATTTTCTAAAGATGTAATAACACTATTTAAAAATAATTTATTTAATCAATTCCAAAATAAAAATAAAATAAATGTTATATATAGTGATGCATTAGTTTATTTAAAAAATAATGATTTAACTAAATATGACTATATTTATATTGATCTTTATCATCAAGTAGATGATGCTTTAATTTTTTATTTAAAGATTAATAACTCGTTAAATTATAAAAAATACGATTTATCGAAAGCTTTATTTTGGATTGAAAAATCTATTCTTTCTTATATAAGAAGAGCTTTGCTCACTTTAATTGAAGAAAATATTAATAAAGTTGACCCTAAAATATATTTAAAAGCTAAAAATATAAACGATTCTTTAATAAATCATCTTTATTTTAAATTAAAAGATATAAATATAAATTCTAAAGAAGAATTAGATGCTTTATTAAAAGAAGATTCTTTAAAAGAATTAATATTAGACTTTAAATAATTAATTTTGATAATCTTTCCATTTACCATTATGCAAACGATGCATTTCTTCGGTCACTAATAACCACTTAATAACTGAATTTCTTTTAGGATAGAATTCAATAAATTCACCCTTTAAAAAAGTATAAAATCTTGAAGCATCTGTACACATGCCATAGGTTGGAGTTTCATTTAAAGTTAAAGAGAAAGAAAAAGGTTTATCGTTTCTTTTTCCTTCAAAAAATATCCCATTATGATTAATTTTTAATATTCCACTTCCTTCGATAATAGAAGTTTTTTTCTTTTTTAAATATTTATATTCATCTAAAAAACCTATTTCAACTTCTTCTTTAAATTCAAAATTTCTATTTTGAATTTCTTTTTTTACCTCTTCTCTTTGATAATCAAACCAAACTTTAGGAGTTTTAAATGTTTTGCTGTCTTTAAAAGGAATTAAATTATATTTATTATCTATAAATACTTTGTTGTGACAAGAAGAACATTCAACATAATCATTTCCGCTGATATGAGTAAACTCTTTACCACATTTAGGACATTTATATAATAATTGCTCGATGTTTTTAGCTATTTCACTCGATTTATAAGTTTTTTGTTTATTTAAATTATATTGATAATCATCAGTATAGATTTCTTTATTTAAAATTTTAGTTATTTCTTCCTCGCTTAAATTTTTTAATGATTCAACATCAAAAAGTTTTTTAAAAGATACTTCAACACTTCCTTTTCTTTCTTTTAAGTTATATTTTGGGGCAATTAAATAAGCGCCTTTAATATTTGCTAAATATACAGGAACTTTTAAAAATTTTAATAATTTAGCACTTCCTAAAGCAACTGGTTGACTTCCTCCGCTAATAGAAGACATTCCTTCAGGAAAAAGTGCAATTCTACCACCCTTATTTAATACTCTTTTCATTTCCATAACAGCATATAAATCTGGAGTAAAATTCTTTTTAGGAATTTCATGGAGTAAAGAAAATATTCCTTTTAAATGACTTCTAAAAAATTCATTATATCCAGCGACAAAATTAAAAGTTTGTGGAAGTAAAGGAACGGCTGTAAAAATATAATCCATTCTACTTGCATGATTGCTTAATAAAACATATGAACCTTTTTCTTTTCTTGGATCATCAATATAAGTTACTTCCATATGATATTTTTTAGCCATCGTATATTTCCAAACGTAACCTAAAAAATTATAAATAAATTTGTTTGGAGGCGTGATTTTTTTATTATGTAATTTCTTTTCTAATTTTTCCATATAGCGTTTTACCCTCTTTAAATTATTATAAAATTATTTAAATAAAAACGTTTTAAATTATTCAATAAACATATCTTCAATTTCTTTAAAAACATTTTCATCTAATTTATTTTTTAGTTCATTCTTTTTTATTAATTTAAAATGTTCATATGTAAACGAAGGAGAGACCATACATCCGACTAATGTAAAATCATCTTTATAATATCTAGAACCGAAAATATGCCCTTTTTTTACAAGATATTGGGGGATAGAATCTTCTTTTGCAACACCCAATTTAATTGTTTTAGTTTTAAAATTCTCATCAATATCTAAAATCACACAATCATCTCCCGCATGATAATACCAAAGCTCATCTTCCTCTAATACGTGCAAATGCGAAATATCATTTTTCCCTAATAAAAATAATATCGAAGAATAAAGTGTTTGATTAGAATTTAAAAAATTTATTTCACTTTTGTAAGTCTCAACAAAATACCCACCCTCTGGATGAGGTTTCATATTAAATTTTGCAATTATCTCTTCTTTTTTCATATTTTTTTCCTTTTTACTAGGTAATTTTATCAACTTTTTATATATAGTTGCAAAATATATAGTTAAACCAAAAAATAATATTAATTTACATAAGCAAAAAAAGAAAACATATTTTCACATGGAAACATATTTTCAACTAAATAATTACTAATTTTAATAGTATTAAAAACTGAATAGTTTAGTTTTGTTTATTTAAAACATCTTCAATAGCTTTTTCAAATTCAGGAAGCCACCAAACCGAATAACCAGCTCTTGTTGGATGAATATTGTCAAACATATATAAATCCCATTCTTCTTTGGTTATATTATTAAATTTTTTATTATTGTACAAATCTAAAAAATATAAATTATCATTAAGATTATCAAGCTCATTAGCTTTTTCAACCATTTCTTTATACGTAGCATTATTATATTTTGGATTAGAGAACAATAAAACTTTACAGTTATATGTTTCTTTAACATAATCAACAATATGATTTATAGCACCGAAAGTTGTCTTTTTATCAGCGGAATCAATTTCTCCTATTTTAGGAGCGCCATTAGCATCATTAGTAGAAAGTTGTAAAATAAATAAATCAAGAGGTAAATCTTTTGGAAAATTAGATAATCTTGAAACATAAGATGAGGAATTAATATCGGCTAAAGTTGTTCCATTTACCGCTTCTTTATAAGATATAACTCCATCTTTAGCGCTTAAAAAATCTGCAAAAGATTCATTTAAAGATGCATATCCAGCAGTAATTGAAGAGCCTAAAAAAGCAATATGTTTATCTTTTAAAGGCGAATTTTCATTTTTTTCGATTTTTTCGCAACTATAAATCTCGTTATTCCCTTGTAATGATTCAACTCTCATATCAAATAATTTGTTAAAAGGGCCCCACTTAAATAAAGAACCTGAAATTATTAAACCAATTAAAACAAGAATGAGCAAGCCTATAGTTATTGAGGAAGCAATTACAATAATTTTTTTCATAATTCGATTTGAATCCTCTTTTTTTGCAATTATTTATATAAAATTATATTTTTCTTATATTATTTTATTTTTTTTAACTATATTTTTACTCTTAACCTTATAACATAATAATTATTCTCAATTTTAAAAAAGTTTTTTGTATTAAAACATGATATTTAATATAAATTTATGGATAAATTTAGTTTAAAAGCACTAATAATTAAAGTATTATACTTATTATGAAAAAAATAGAACTTTTATCTCCAGCTGGCGATTTTGAAAAGATGGTTACTGCTATTCATTTTGGAGCAGATGCCGTTTATTTTGGTGGAAAAAGATTTGGTTTAAGAGCTTTTTCATCAAATTTTGATGAAAAAGAAATAATTAAAGCTATTAATTATGCTCATGAACATAATGTAAAAGTATATGTGACAGTCAATATCTTAGCTCATAATGAAGATTTTGAAGGAATGATCGATTATTTAAAATTTTTAGATGATAATAAGGCTGATGGAGTAATTGTTTCGGATTTAGGAATCGCTTCTTTAGTTAAAAAATATACTTCTTTAGAATTACATGTTTCAACTCAAGCAAATGTTACTAATATTTATAGCGCCAATGAATGGGTTAAATTAGGAGCTAAAAGATTAGTTTTGGCTCGTGAATTATCTTTTAAAGAAATTAAAGAAATTAAAGAAAATATTCCTGATGATATCGAAATAGAATGTTTTGCCCATGGAGCAATGTGCATTTCTTATAGTGGACGATGCCTTTTATCTAATTATTTAACTGGGAGAGATTCAAATAAAGGAGAATGTGCTCAAATTTGCCGTTGGAAATTTGCTTTAGGTATAAAAAATGAAATCGATGAAACCTCTTATTATCCAATTTTAGAGGATAATCAAGGAACTTATATAATGAATAGCAAAGATTTATGTATGATAAATCATATAAAAGAAATTGATGAAGCAGGGATAAGTTCGTTAAAAATTGAAGGTCGAATGAAATCAAATTACTATGTTGCAACAGTTACTAATGCATATCGAAGAGCAATTGATAATTATTATAATAATAAAAAGGGAGATTTCGATTATATCGAAGAATTAAAGAAAACATCTAATCGTGATTTTACTACTGGCTTTTATTTTAATAATCAACACAAAGAAAATTTGGCTACTTCACGACAAAAAGAAACCTATAAATATATGGCCGTAGTTATTGAATCATTGGATGATGGATATATCTTAGTTGAACATCGAAATAAATTTAAAGTTGGTGATGAACTTGAAATTTTATCGAATGGCGAAAATTTTAATAAGAAAATCGTTATTGAAGAAATATTAGATCAAAACAAAAATAAGATTGAAGAGGTTAAAGCTATTAAACAAAGAGTTTATATAAAATGTCCTTATAAACTAAATAAATACGACATTTTACGTGCAAAAGAAGAAAATGAAAACTAAATTAAAAGACAATAAAATATTTCGTTTTACAGTAATCCCGCTTTGTATTTTGCTTTGCTTTGTTGGTCAATTTATTCCATCAATTAATGGATTTAGTAGTGAGGCTTTTGGCGTTTTATTTATATTTTTAGGCGTATTAATTTTATGGTTAACCGTAGGAATTGATCGGCCTAGCTTATTATGCTTATTTGCTTTAGGTTTTATAAATAGCTTTGGATTTAGTAAAGTCATTTCTTCAAGTTTAGGAAATTCAACTTTTGCTTTTTTGCTTTTTACTTTTATTTGTACTTATGCATTAAGTAAAACATCTTTAATAAAAAATATTGCAATTAACTTTATAAACTTAAAAATTGCCAGGAAAAATGGATATTTATTTATTTTCTTTTTCCTTTTAGCAACACTTTTATTAGGATTATTTATTTCCCCAACTGTTTTATTTGTAGTTCTACTTCCAATATTAAACGAAATTTTAGATATATTACATATTGAAAGAAACGATAAAATAGCGAAAGTTTTAATGCTTGGATTAGGCTTTAGTGTTTCAATAAGTAGTGGGATGACTCCTATTGCTCACGTTTTTCCAATTTTAGCAATTAATGCCGCATCATTAAACATTTCAACATTTCAATATCTAGGAATAGCACTTCCGAGTGGATTTATTCTATTTATTTTAATGTATTTTCTTTTAATTTTATTTATAAAGCCAGATGTCAAAAAAATTAATTATGAAGATGTTACAAAATTAAAAGAAAATATAAATAAATTAAATAAGAAAGATATTATAGTTTTAATTACTTTTATAGTAGTTTTAATTTTATGGATTATTCCTTCACTTTTTGAATATATTTATTACCCAATTTATGAATTTTTTAATAAATATGGAACAGTTATGCCTCCTCTTTTAGGAACAATTATTTTGTGTGTTGTTCGAATTAATGATGAACCAATTATAAAAGTCGATGATGCTTTTAAAAATGGCGTTCCTTGGGGAAGTTTAATTATGTGCGCGGCTACATTAGCTTTAGGAGAAGCATTAAAAAGCGATAGTATCGGTCTTATCTCTTTTTTAGAAAATAATTTAGGAAACTATTTAAAAACATTATCACCTATTTTATTATTAATAATTTTCGCTCTTTGGGCTGCTATACAAACAAATCTATCTTCAAATATGGTTACCGCAACTTTAGTTGCAAGCGTTGCTTCAACAGTTTTAGTCTCGATTTCTTCCGTCTTATCAATTGAATCCACAATCGTAATAATTGGAATGCTTGCTTCTTTTGCTTTTGCCACCCCTCCTTCAATGCCTCATATTGCAATTATTTCTTCTAGCGAGTCTGTTTCAACAAAAGATTGTTTAATTTATGGTTCAATATTAATGATTTTATCGGTGATTATTTCTTTATTAATATCTTATCCTTTAGGATTATTAATCTTCTAATAGGGGGAAATAAAAATGGAAAATAAACTAGATTTATATCGTAAAGAAATTGATTTAATAGATTCAAAAATTATTGAATTATATGAAAAAAGAATGGATTTAGTTAAAAAAGTTAACGAATATAAAAAAGAAAATAGCATTCCTACTTTAGATTCGACTCGCGAAGCTTTAATGCTTAATAAAAATTTAACTAAAATTCAAAATGAAGAATATAAAAAATATTATCCTCAAATTTTAAATGGATTTTTAAAAGCAAGTAAGGCCATGCAAGAAGATAATAAATAATCTATTCGATACTTTTTAAAGAAACTGTCATATTAACCTTTTTAATTCTTAATGAAATTAAAATATTTACAATTAAAGCAGTTAAAAAAGTTAAGAAAAAAGAAATTAAATAAGAAGATAAATAAACAGTATAGTGCCAATAAACGATATTATTTGAGTTTGCAGATAAAGTGAAATATTCTAAAGGCAATCCTAAAAATAGCCCAAAAAATGAACCGATTAAAGTTAAAATCATTATTTCGTAAATTAAACTTTTAGCTATTTTAAAGCGAGAAAATCCCAAAACTTTCATCGTCGCAATCTCTCTAATTCTTTCGTTATAATTTAATATTGCTAGATTAATTAAAACAATAATGGCTAAAACAATAGCAAAAGATTTAACTGTATTAGTCATCATGTCAACACTACTTATATAAACAGAGACTCTATCAATACAATCTTCAGTCGTTAATAAAGATTGAAGCGATAAATT
>CALVMY010000050.1 GCA_944349405.1 uncultured Bacilli bacterium
AAATATCAATTAAAAAAGCCCTTAATTGTTATAATAGGGGGAATAATTAAGGGCTTAGTTCTATTTAATTATTTAATTTCAATTGCTTTTACATTTTCTTCTACTTTTTTATGTAAAATAACTTTTAATACACCATCTGAATAAGAAGCTTCAATATTATTTGCATCTACATCATTGAATAAGAATGATCTTGATAATGAACCATAGAATCTTTCTCTTCTTACATATTTTTTCTTATGATTTTCATCTTCATTTAATTCATTTTTATATGTAATTTTGAGATATTTGTTTGAATAGTCTACATTAATATTCTCTTTTTTAGCACCTGGTAAATCTACAAAAAGAATATAGCAATCAGGATCTTCAACAATATCAGTTTTTAAAAATCCGTTTTTTGAAACTCTTCCTTCATCAAATAATGCATCATATAAAGTATCATATAAATCGTAAGCCATATATATTACCTCCTGCTTATAATTATTAATCTTTTAGCACTCTATTTTCTTAAGTGCTAACTATATTATAGAAACATTTTTAGCACTGTCAATAGTTAAGTGCTAATTTTTTTATTTCTTTTTCATATTTCTTTATTAATTTTTATTTTGTTTTGATTATACTTATTAATAAGTATAAAATAAGCGTCATGTTTAAATTAATATTTAAATTTATTAAGCCATATAAAAAAGAATTTTTCATTTCTTCAATAACAATTGTTATTGAATCGCTTTTAGAGTTATCGTGCCCTTATATTATGGGTTTATTATTACAATATGGAGTTACACAAATCGGAACTACATATATTATCAATACAGAAGAATTAATTTTTTTATCTAGTTTAATGGTTCTTTTTGGAATTCTAGCTTTTGTAAGTGGAATGATTTTTGCAAAATATGTTGCTATATTTTCTAAAGGAATCGGATACGAAATAAGAAAAGGTGAATATAAAAAACTAGAAGAATACTCATTTCATAATTTAGATAATTTATCAACCTCTTCCTTATTAACAAGATTAACTAGTGATGTAAATATCATCTCCGATACTATTTCAGCTTCATTTAGACCTTTATATAGAGCACCTGTAATGTTAATAGCAACATTAATTTTAGCTGCCATTGCCTCTCCTATTCTATCAACAGTTTTATTTGTATCAATTCCCTTAGCTGGATTAACGATGTTTTTTATTGTTTGGTATGTAAAACCTAGATTTGTTAAAATTCAAAAAATTGTTGATGAAATGAATAAATCAACAAAAGAAAGTGTAGTTGCTATAAAAACTATTAAAGGGTACGTAAAAGAAAATTACGAAGAAGAAAAATTTAGAAAAATTAATGAAGAATCCAGAAAAACATCTAATAATGCAATGGGTGCTAATGGTTTAATGATGCCTGCTCAAGAATTAATTTTATACGCTACAACTGTTGCACTTCTTTATTTAGGTGGATATTTATCACTTCAAGCACAATATGCTTCAATATTAATTAATTTATCAATGTTTTTAACATATTTAACACAACTTTTAGCAACAACCCAGATGTTGGCTAACGTAATGTTAAATTTAAATAGAGCCGAAGCTTCTGTTACAAGAATAAACGAGATGTTAAAGATTAATAGTGAAATAAAAGATAATCCAAATTCAACTTTAAAAGTAGAAAACGGAGATATTGAATTTAAAAATGTATGTTTTTCATATTTTAATGATAAAAATTACGTTTTAAATGATGTATCATTCAAAATTAAATCTGGTTCTTTAATAGGAATTGTTGGGCAAACTGGCTCTTCAAAAACTACGTTAATTAATCTTCTTTTAAGATTTTATGATGTAAATAATGGAAATATTTTAATTGGTAATCACGATATAAGAGAATATTCAATTCATGAATTAAGGAACTCTTTATCAATCTCTTTTCAAAATCCATTTTTGTTTAATGATACAGTTTTAAATAATATTAAACGGGGAAATAAAAATGCTTCTTTTGATGAAGTTGTTAAAGCAGCAAAAATTGCCTGTGCATATGATTTTATTACAAATGATTTAGAAAACGGTTTTGATACAATCTTATCAGAAGGCGGAACAAATCTAAGCGGCGGACAAAGACAAAGAGTTTGTTTAGCAAGAGCAATTCTCATGAATCCTAAAATTTTAATATTAGATGATTCATTTTCGGCTTTAGATAGAATCACCGAAGCAAAAGTTAAAGAAAATTTAAAAACTAGTTTGCCTGGCATAACCAAAATAGTTATTTCGCAAAAAATCTCGACTATTAAAGAGAGCGATGAAATTATTGTTTTAGAAAAAGGTAATATTTCTTCAATTGGAAATCATGAGTATCTAGCTATTAATGATCCAATTTATAAAGATATAAACGAAATCCAAAATGAGGGGCTTTAGATTATGGAAAAAAGAAAGGTTAATTACAAAAATAATTTTAAAACCCTATGGAGACTTTTATCTTATTTTAAAGGGTATAGATTTTTACTTGTAATAGTAATTGTTTTAGTTATTTATACTTCTTTTGCTCAAATATACGGAACATTTATGTTAAAAGATATTATAGGCAACGGAATCGAAGCAAAAGATTTTAACTTTACTTTAACTTATACCTCAATAATGGCTTTAATTTATCTTTTGGGTGCATTAGCAAATTTATCTTACACTCAAATAATGGTAAGACTTTCTCAAAGAGTTATCTTTAAAATAAGAGAAGATTTAATTAAAAAGGTTTTGGCGCTTCCAATTTCCTATTTCGATAAAAAACAAGTTGGTGAAATAATGTCTTATTTTACCAATGATGTCGATTCAACAATCAATGCATTAAATCAATCATTTGCAAACATTATTTTCTCTATTTGCAACATAATAGGAACTTTGTTATGCATGTATTTAATTAATGTTTATTTAAGTCTTATTGCAACTGCAATCATTGCTACTATTATTATTTTTATTACAATTAATTCTAAAAAATGTCGTAAATATTATCGTAAACAACAAGAAAGTTTATCAATTTTAAATGGATGTATCGAAGAAGATTTAAGAGGAATTAAAGTTAATAAAGCTTTCGAACACGAAGATGAATCATATAAAGTTTTCGATTATAAAAACAATGAATGGAGAAAATCTTCTACTAGTGCTTTCTTTCATACTCAATTAAATGTCCCTTTTATCGTTTCACTTTCTTATTTAAATTTTGCAATTTGTTCAATTATTGGAATTATATTTTTAGCTAATGGATTATTAGCTGAAGGAATTGCTGCTTTATCTCCATTTTTAATTTATGTTAGACAAAGTGCCCAGCCATTTAATTTCTTCACATTACATTTCAACACAATTTTAAATGCTTTGGCAGGAAGTGAACGTATTTTTGAATTTTTAGATATTGATGAAGAAAAAATAAAGGATAAAGGTTATATAAAACTTGTTAAGATAAATAATTCATATTTTTGGCAACTTGATGAAAATAATCATGTACCTTTAAAAGGTGATATTGTTTTTGAACACGTTAAATTTGGCTATGATCCTAATAAATTAGTTTTAAATGATGTATCTTTTTATGCCAATCAAGGTGAAAAAATTGCTTTTGTAGGTTCAACTGGAGCAGGAAAAACTACTATTATTTCTTTAATTAATCGTTTTTACGACATAAACGAAGGAATAATAACTTACGATGGGTTAAATATCTTTGATATAAAACTTGAATCTTTAAGACGAGCTATCTCTTTAGTTACTCAGGAGACTCATTTATTTAACGATACGATATTAAATAATATCCGTTATCCACGTCGTCATTCAACCGTTCTTGAAGTAAAAAAAGCTGCTGAAATAGGCGGAGCTGATCATTTTATTAATAAACTTAAAGATAATTATGAAACAATTATTTATGATGACGGAATAAATTTAAGTGAAGGTGAAAGACAATTATTATCACTTGCTAGAGTCGCAATATCTCATCCTCCTTTACTTATCTTGGATGAAGCAACCTCTAATATCGATACTAGAACTGAAAAAATTGTTGAAAAATCAATGGATAAATTAATGGAAAATAGAACCGTTTTAGTTATTGCACATCGTTTATCTACTGTTAGGAACGCTACCGCTATTTTAGTTTTAGATCATGGTAAAATTATTGAAAGAGGAAATCATCAACAATTATTATCATTAAAAGGTCGATATTATTCTTTATATAATGGAACAATTGAACTTGAATAAAAAAATAGAAACTCAAAGTTTCTATTTTTTATTATTCATCTTTACTGTCTTTTATATCAACTATATCTGCATCAATCGCATTTTCTTTTCCTTTAAATCCAATTATTCTTTCTTCTTTTATTTTAACTTTTTTATTTGCATTTATAAGTTTAATAATTATTTCAATTAAAGAAGATAATCCAATTATAAGAAGCATTACGCCAACTAAAATAGCTAAAAGAGAATTAAATTCATCAATAAAAAAGATTAATGTTATACCTAAAATAATAAATATTATTCCAACAATTAAATCTAAAATATAGGCTTTTACTTCTTTAAATTTAAAATAAGAAAATATTTTGCTCACTCCATTAATAAGCAGATAGCAAATTAAAAAGATTGGCAAAATTGTAACTACTAAATCTGGATTTACAATAAAAGTTACTCCAAAACAAATTGCAACTACTGAAATAATAATTGAAAAAATAGAAACGAACATTATTCCTCTTGTCATTAAAGATAAGATAATTCCTAAAATTCCAACAAGTAACAATATAACTCCACTTATTATTCCAATCGAATTAACAAAAAGTGAAGGAAAAATAATAAAAACTAAGCCTAAAACAATTAAAATAGCCGAAAAGATTATTTTTCCTAAATTCCTTTTTAATACTATATTTACATTATCCTTCATTTCTTTCCTCCTTAATATCGTATTTTAAAGAGATGCTATCTACATCAATTTCATTTAAATTTATATTTTTATTTTCAATTTCTTTTTTAATCTTTTCAATATTAGGCATAGGCAAAGCTCCGACATTTTTGATAGTTAAAGCCCCACAAATTGAAGCAATTTTAACAGCGTTAATTAAATCTAAATCTTCAAAAAAGAGATCATTTAAAGAATTCAAATCTTTTTTAGATAATAAATAGCCTAAAAATCCGCCAAAGAATGAATCTCCACAGCCAATAGCATCTTTGATTTCATCTTCCTTTACCTTTAATGGACTAATTAAATATCCTTTTTCTTCGTTCACTATATCTAAAATTGTTTTGTTTTTTCCATCAGTTACAACTATGTAACGCAAATTTGGATATAAAATATTTAAAGTTTTCAAAGATAAAATAGTGTCATTGTTTGAAAATAAAACCTCTAATTCTTCTTTGCCTATTTTTAAAATACTTGCGAATTTTAAAATTTCTTTACTTAAAAGTTTCCAATCATCTCTATAAAAAAGATTTTCGCGATAATTAGGGTCAAAAGCAATTATTACATTATTCTTTTTTAAATAATCTAAAAAAGAAAAAATAACAGAGTAATTATTGATTGATAAAAAAGAAATAGTACCTAAATAAAATACAGATGGAAGATGAGATTTAATATAATCCGAATCTTTTTCTTCAAAAGAAAGAAATGAGGCATCATCTAAATTAAACTCAAACTCCCTTTCGCCTGTTTTTTCGTCTACTTTTGCTAAAGAATAAGCAATATTCAAATTATCTTTATAAATTAAAAAGTCTTTTTTAATATTTTCTAAGATAAGATTTTTTTCAATTTCTTCAAATTCTTTTTCATTATTAGTGTTTTTAGTTGGCAAAATTGAATAGATAAAAGATTCGCAATTGTCAAATTTAGCTACCATAGAGGCAACGTTTAATGGTGCTCCGCCTAATTTAGAAGACATGAGTTTATCATTAATAACAACTTTATCAAAAAGAATTTCACCAAAAGATACAAATTTATTCATACTTAAAAATTATA
>CALVMY010000051.1 GCA_944349405.1 uncultured Bacilli bacterium
GGTAATTGTTTTGATAATTCTATAATGGAATCTTTCTTTGGTGTTATGAAAAATGAAATATATTACGGCAAAGAAAACACTATAACTAATTTTAACCATTTTAAATTTCTAGTTGACGAGTATATGCAGTACTATAATAATAAAAGAATAAAGAAAAAAACAGGTTGGCTATCACCTGTCCAATACAGGCTTAAAAATGGTTATAATTGGTAAAAAACGATAGCAAAAAATGGTCCAGTAAATAGGGTACCCACCATCTAAATGAAATTTTAGCCGATAATTATCGGCTTTTTGTTTGATTAAATTGAATAAATTATCATTTAAAATTCCTTCTTATAAAATAAAAAAATTCGATTTAATCGCATTTTTTTATTTATAAATTAAGAATTACTTATTTTCGCTATTATCTTTATTTTTATTAAATGAGAAGTTATAAAATCTTTTCTTTTTTTATTTTCTAGAGTTTTATTATTTTCTTCTTTAACAACGTCTAATCCTTCAATACCAATACCACTAGTTTGAGATAAAGAAACAGTTTTAACATCCTCAACATCCTCAATAACTTCTTCTTTTGTTGGAGGAATAATTAAATTTAAAATAATTGCTAAAACAGTTGCGATTGCTAAAGCAGAAATTTCAACATCTCAAATCATAACTTTAAAAGCATAATTCCCATTAACATCACCTACTAACGATAAGCCAGAAATTCCAAATCCAACTCCTAATGTAATTGAAACGATTAATAAATTTTTAGTATTTGAAAAGTCGATTTTAGTATCAACTAAACTTCTCTTTCCATTGCCAGCAATCATACCAAAAAGAATAATTGAAGCTTCGCCAACAACCGATTGAGGAATTGTTTCAAATAAGTTTCCTATTGGAGAGATAACTCCCATTAAAATTGCAATAACTGCAGCAATTGCGATATTTTTTGTTGAAAAGTTTTTAGTAATAACTAAAACTGCGCTATTTTCACCATAAGTTGTATTATCTGGTCCACCAAGTAATCCACTGACAGCTGTTGATAAGGCGTCGCCTAAAATAGTACGATGTAAACCTGGATCAACCATAAAATCTTTATTACAAATCGTTGAATTAGCACTAATATCTCCAAGATGTTTCATAAATGTTACTACACCCATTGGCGCAGCCATTAAAATACCTGAAATTAACATATTAATATCGATATTTCCTAATCCTTATGGCCCAAAATAGCCCCAGATTTTATCAGCTTGTTGGAATATAATAATTCGGTCGGCTCCAAATAAAGTGCCGTTTGTAAAATTAGCAAAATCGATAAGTGGATTCCCTGGTATTCCAGGAATAGAAATAATTAATGAATAAACATATCCAACAATAAATCCAATTAAAACAGGAATAATTTTTAAAAATTATTTTGGTTTTACAAAAGCATTAACAGCGACAATTGTTAATAAAGTTACAATTGCTGAAGTCCATACTTTCCATGCATCTGGTCCAGCTAGATTATTAACATATAAGCCAAAAATATTGTTATAAAACATTTTTGTAATCATTGATAATCCAATGAGCATAATAATTGGGCCAGTAACAACCTGAGGAAGTAATTTTTTTATTTTTTCAGGGCCTGCTAGTTTAACAATTAATCAGAATGGCATTGAAATAACACAAACGGTTACAACACAAATCATTACTACAGCTGCTCTTTGATTGTAATCAGGACTACCAATTGTTAAATCAGGAGCACCACCATTTTCAGTAGGCCAATTCATTATTGCGATTAAACAAGGTAAAATCGTAAATGAGTTACCTAAAAATACTGGAACTTTTCTTTTAGTAATAAAATAAAAATAAGTGTTCCGATACCTACGCACATTAAGGTAGAGGAACACTTAAACCAGATAACATCGGAACTAAAATAGTAGATCCAAGCATTGCGAACATATGTTGGAATGATACTACTAAATCTTTTCCGCTGAAATTTGGTTTTAGTTTCTTAAAATTAAATTTCATAAGTATCCTTCTCCTCTTTAAAAAAAATTACTTAGAAATCAATTTAAGTTAATTTAAAAAATTAGAAAAAAGCCTCCTTAGAGAATAAGGGGGCTTTATATTTCTAATTTAATAAATAAATATTTTTTAACTTAAATCGATTTCTTTTCATCTGGATATTTTTATCAAAAAAGATAATCTTTTGTAAAGAATAATTCTTTTCAAAATAAGTTTTTAAGAAACTTTAATATAATATTAATCTTTGTTAACCTTTTAAACCACGTGCTTGACGGTCCATATCTTCAACAACAATATCATAAATTTCGCCTAAAGAAGCACAATATTCTAAAACTTTCCAAGGTTCATTAGTATGAAAATGAATTTTTATTAACTCTTCATCACCAACCGCTAAAAGACAGTCGCCTTTAAAATTTTTAGTAAAATATTCTTCAATTTTTTCTTCACTTAAATCTTTTCCTTCGATTAAAAGTTGAGTGTCATAACGAAATTCCAACATATTTAACTCCTTTGTTATTCAATTATATCCATTCGATAGCCCATTCCTACACAGGTACGAATAATTTTTTTAGTAGATTTATCTTTTTCTATTTTCTTTCTAATCCCGGCCATAAATACTCTTAAGCCGTTTTGATCTTGACCATTTGTTCCCCAAACAGCATTGATTAATGAATCATAAGAAACGGTTTTCCCGATATTTGTAGCTAAAATAAGTAAAATTTTATATTCAAAATTTGTTAAATGAACTTCTTTTCCATTAACAAAAACCATTTTGCCACCGTAATCAATCGTTAAAGGTCCGTTAGTTAATAAATGCTCATCTTCTTCTTTTTTATATCTAAATTCTTTTTTAATACGAGCTAAAAGTTCGAGGAAACTATATGGCTTAACCATATAATCGTTAGCTCCAGCATCTAAAGCTAAAACTTTATCTTCAATATTACTTCTTTTTGTTAAAACTATAATCGAAATTTTGTTGTTAAAACTTCTTAAAAATTCAATAACACTCATTCCATCTCTATCAGGTAAATTTAAATCTAAAATTATTAAATCGACCAAGAAAAAAAAAAAAAAATCAACGCCTTCTTGAGCATTATCAACTGCAAAAACTTTATAACCACGTTCACCGAGAGTATTTTTTAAATGATTTTGATTTATTTTATCTTCATCAATGATAAGTATCGTTTTAACAAATGATTTTTCCATGCTTATATTTTACTATTATTTAAAATCAACTGCTCGAGGATTTTTTGGAAGTCCTGGCATCGTTAATATATTACCACAAAGAACAACAATAAATTTAGCCCCATTTGATACATACATATCTTTTATATGCAATGTAAAATCTTTTGGAACGTTTATTAATTTTGGGTCATCTGATAAAGATTGAGGAGTTTTAGCCATGCAAACAAAATAATTTTTGCATTCACTATTTTCAATTTTTTCTAAATGCTCAAGTGCTAAAGAGGAATATTCAATTTCTTTTGCTCCGTAAATATTTTTTGCTATTTTTTCAATTTTTGTTTTAATCGAATCGTTTAAATCATAAACATAAGATAAATCTTTATTTTGTGTATCTAAAGTTTCCATAACTTTATTAGCTAAATCAATCGAACCTTCACTTCCCTTTATAAATCCATCTAAAAAAGCAAATTTTATCCCATTTTTATTTAAAATATCTTCCAACAATTTAATTTCCTCAATATCGTCACTTTCAAAATGATTTAAAGCAACGACTACAGGTAAATTAAATTTTTTCATATTTTTATAATGTTTTAATAAGTTTTCACTACCTACTTTTAAAGCCTCTAAATTTTTAACGCTTAACTCTTCAAAAGCTTGTCCTCCATGAGTTTTTAAAGCTCTAATTGTAGCAACTAAAACCACCATTGAAGGTTTTAAATTACCAATTCTGCATTTAATATCCAAAAACTTCTCTGCCCCCAAATCTGCAGCAAATCCAGCTTCCTCAATAACAATTGGGGATAATTTTAGTGCATATTTGCTTCCAATTAAAGAAGCACAACCATGGGCAATATTAGCGAAAGGGCCTCCATGAACTAAGCATGGATTGCCTTCTTGAGTTTGAACTAAATTAGGTAATAAAGCCTCTTTCATTAATAAATAAATTGCGCTTTCAATATGTAAATCTTTTAAATAAATTGGCTTATTATCTAAAGAATAAGCAATTAAAATATTATTAACTCTTTTAATAAAATCTTCATCGTCTTTACTAACACAAAGAATTGCCATTAATTCACTTGCAACGGTAATAACAAAGTTTTCTTTACGTTTAATTCCGTTAATTTTTTCCCCAAGACCAATTTCGACTTCTCTCAATTCTCTATCATTAACATCAAGTGCCCTTTTCCATAAAATACGATCTTTATCGATATTCAATGAATTTCCTTGATAGATTGAATTATCTATAACGGCGCTTATTAAATTAATTGATGAAGTTAAAGCGTGCATATCTCCTGTAAAATGAAGATTAATATCCATTGAAGGTTCAATTGTCGCTTTTCCTCCGCCAGTTGCTCCTCCTTTTAAGCCAAAAGTTGGCCCCATTGAAGGTTCTCGTAAAAGAGGTAAACATTTTTGATTAATTTTATTTAAAGCATCTGCTAAAGCAATTGTTGTCGTTGTTTTTCCTTCTCCAGCTTTAGTAGGAGTAATTGCGGTTACTAAAATTAATTTACCATCTTTATTATTTTTAACTCTTTCGTATAATTGTGGTTTTAATTTAGCTTTATAATCACCAAAACGAATTAATTCGTTGCTTTCAATATTTAATTTTTTTGCAATTTTTTCAATATTTAATAATTCCATATTTAATTATCCTCGCCTTTTATATTTAAATAATCGTTAATTACATAGGAAGCCATTAAGATTCCGGCTGTGTTTGGAACAAAAAAAGAAGAAGCAATAATATCTTTTTCAAAATTTTCATTGATTTTTTCTTTAGAAAAACAAACTTTAACTTTTTTTATATCAATTCCTTCTTTTTTTAATTCATAACGTAATTTTTTTGCTAATGGATCGTTATAAGTTTTATTTAAAGAAGTTATTTCGATTAGTTCTGGAAAATATTTTTTCCCCATACCTAAAGAAACAATTATTTTTTTATTATTATTTAAAGCATATTTAATTAATAATATTTTAGCCTTTATATCATCGATACAATCTAAAATATAATCTCGCTCATTTAAAATAGAAAAGTCAAAATTTTCATCTATTCTTTCATATTTTGTAGTTATATTTAAATTAAAATTTAACTTTAATAATTTTTCCTTTAAAACATCAACCTTAATTTTATTAATATCCTCAAGATTATAAGCTTCTTGGCGATTTATATTTGTAACATCTACTCTATCTTTATCAATTAAAATTAAATCTTTAACACCACTTCTTACTAAAGAAAGTGGAATAATACTACCTACTCCACCAACTCCAATTATTGCAACCTTTAAATATTTAATTTTTTCATATTTTTCTTTATATAAAGCACTTGTTCTTAAATCGATATCCATAATCAAATTAATTATAATTAATTTGACAAACTTTAACCATATTTTTAAAATTTTCGTTATATAAAGGGGGAAATTATGTTAAATATTGTTTTGGCTTCGAATAATAAAGGAAAAATTAAAGAATATGAGGAACTTTTTGAAGGATATGATGTTAAATTATTTTTGCTTAATGATTTAAATATTGTATCAGATCCTGAAGAAAACGGTAAAACTTATATTGAAAATGCTTTAATTAAGGCTGAAGCAATAAAAAATAAGACTGATTATTATATTTTAGCCGATGATAGCGGGGTAGAATTTTTAGCCTTAGGAGAACATTTTCCAGGAATTCATACTCATCGATATGCTTTAGAAAACGGAGGAAACGAAAAATTAAATCCTAAATTAGCCAAAGAAATCGGTGGAAGTAAAGCTATATTTTATTGTGCTTTAGCTTTTATTTTTCCTAATAAAGAAACATATACATTTTTAGGAAAGGTTGAAGGAAAAGTCGCTAATAAATGTGAAGGGAATAATGGATTTGGATACGATCCAATCTTTATTATCGATGGATTTACTCATCCAAATGCTTATTATCCTGATTCAGTTAAAAATAAAAACTCTCATCGAGCAAAAGCTGTTAAGAGTTTAATTAAATTCTTAAAAGAAAAAAATATTTTATAAAATTATTTTTTAGAAATTTTAATATAAAAATAAATCATATAGATAACTAATATTCCAAAAGGAATAAAAGCACAATATTTAACAATTTCATTATTAAGCGCAAAACCAATAGCTACTAAAATTATTCCAATAACAATTAAAGAAGCTGAGATTATATATAAAGCCATCATTTCATGCTTAAATTTTTTATTAGCAACAATAACTCTTTCTTCTTTTGCTTCTTTTATCTCGCCATTTTTAATATTTGTATTTAAATAAACTATTTTCCCATCTTCAAAGATAAAATCACCGACATTTATTAAATTAAAGGTAGTAGATAAACATTCATTAACTTTATTTTTATATTTTTCATATCTTTCCATAAATGAAGGATTATCTTCTAAATAAACATTTTTATCTTCTTCTTTTAAAAGAGTTAAAACATTATCAAAATAGTCAAAATCTTCTTTTAAGGCTTTTAAAGCTAAAAAGAAAGGTTCGACATATTTTTCATTTATAAATGAGCCATCAATAATGATTCTTTCCTCTAATTCTTTAAAATAAATATAAACATTTTGAACAAAATCTTTTAAAAAAGCTAAAAATAAATAAGTGTTTTTTGAATTTAAAACTATTTCATGCTCTTCAAATAAAGGGATTACTTTATCATAATTTGTTGAAACATAAGTATTTAAATAAATTAAATTAAGAATATAACGAGTTAAAACATCAAAATCATTTTTATTTATATTTAATGCTTCTTCATAATAACTATTCGATTTTTCAAATTCTAAAGTAGTATAGGCTCTAAAACCTTTTTTAACTAATGAAGTATAACTTCTTTCTAAAGCTTTAACTCCTTCTTGGATAGGGAAATTTAATTTACAAGAAGGGCATTTAGCATCAACTTCTACTTTATCGTCTACTTCAAAAACTGTAGAACAACTTGGACATATAACTTTTTTCATACTTAATAATTATATAAATTAGTAAATAAAAAGCCATTATTTTTTAAAATAATGGCTATATATTTTTATTAGGGTAGATTATTTCATTTCTTTTAAGAATGTTTTATATGCTAAATAAGCTTCATAAACATCGACTTTTGAAACGATTTCCATTGGAGAATGCATATTTAAAACTGCAACTCCTGCATCAATAACGGTCATATCTAAATTACCTAAAATATAAGCGATAGTTCCGCCTCCGCCTTGATCAACCTTACCAATTTCAGCAGTTTGATAATTTATATTTTCTTTATCTAAAATATTTCTTAATTTAGCAATAAATTCAGGCATTGCATCATTGCATCCGCCTTTTCCTCTACTTCCAGTATATTTATTAAAAACAATTCCTCTTCCTAAATAAGCACTATTTTTAAGCTCGTTTACTTCTAAAAATAGTGGATCAACTCCAGCTGAAACATCACTAGAAAGCATAAATGAATTTGTTAAACATTCTCTTAATTTCAAATCGGAATAATTATCTTCACTTAAAGAAATAAGTTTTGCTAAAGCATTTTCAAAAAAGCGAGATTGAGCTCCGGTTGCTCCAATACTTCCAACCTCTTCTTTATCAACTAAATAGCAACAAGTTGTTCTATTAACTTCGTTTAAATCTAAAACTGCTCTTAAAGAAGTAAATGCACAAACACGGTCATCGTGTCCATATCCAGCAACCATTGATCTATCTAATCCATAATCTCTACTTTCTCCAGCAGGAACTACTTCGATTTCACAAGATAAGAAATCTTCTTCTTCAATATCATATTTTTCTTTTAATAATTTTAAGATATTGGCTTTAACTGGTTGCTTTTCTTCATCGCTTAAAGGAATCGAACCAACAGTAACATCTAATTTTTCTCCATCAATTACTGAAGCAGCTTTCTTTTGGAGTTGATCAGAAGAAAGATGAATTAATAAATCAGAAATACCTAAAACAGGGTCATTTTTATCATCGCCAATATTAATTTCAACTGTAGTTCCATCTTTTTTAACAACTACACCAATTAAAGCAAGAGGAATTGTAACCCATTGATACTTTTTAATTCCACCATAATAATGAGTATCTAAAAGAGCAAAATCACTATTCTCATATAATGGATTTTGTTTTATATCAAGACGAGGTGAATCAATATGAGCACCTAAAATATTAATTCCTTTTGTTAAACTTTCTTTTCCAATAACAAAAAGAAGAATGTTTTTATTACGATTTAAAACATAAACTTTATCGCCGCTTTTTAAAGAAGTGAAAGTATCAATATTTTTAAAACCAGCTTTTTCAGCTAATTCAACTGATTCTTTAACGACTAATCTTTCATTTTTACCATTGCTTAAAAATCTTTTGTAGTCTTCATTAAAAGCAAATATTTCATCATAATTTTTATATTTTTTCCATGCGTTTTTACTATACATATTCTCTTTTTATCTCCTTTTTAAAATCTATATCATAATATAATCATTTAATTTTTTTAGTAAAGCAAATTAATAAGAATAATTAAAAAATTATGTTAAAATGATTTTATGGAAATGAAATACGAAGAAAATAATTTAAATTTATATGAAAATGAAACATTAATTGGCTATATCAACTACAAAATTAAAGATAATACTTTAATTGTTATATCAACTCATGTTTCTCCTTCTTTTCAAGGTCAAGGATTGGCAAGAAAATTGATGGATGAAATTTATTCATTTTCAAAAAAGAACAATCTTGAAATTGATTCAATTTGTTCTTATGGAATTAAATATTTAGAAAAAATTAATAATTAATTATTTTTAATCAAGTTAAACATTTTTAAAGCGTCTTCTTTAGCTTTAACTTTATCGGAGGCATAAATAATTATGCCTTTTTCATCAATTAAATAAGTTGTTCGAACAATTCCCATATATTTTTTACCATACATGCTTTTTTCTTTATAAACATCATATTTTTTTAAAACCTCTAACGATTCATCACTTAAAAGATTAAATGGCAATTGATATTTACATTCAAATTTTTTATGAGATGAAACACTATCTTTTGAAATGCCAATTATTTCAACATTCTCTTTTTTAAATTTTTCATAATATTCTTTATATCCTAAAGCTTCTAAAGTGCAACCACTAGTATCATCTTTCGGATAAAAATATAAAATAACTTTCTTATTTAAAAATGAAGATAAATTTACTTTTTCACTATTTTGATTTTGTAATTCAAATTCAGGTGCTTTTTGATTAATTTTTAACATGTTTGTCCTCTTTCCTTTTTTTATATATTATTTTTCTTCATCAAGATTATCAACAAAAGTGCTTATTGAAAGATGATGAATATTTGATACAATAATTTACGTATTGGAGAAATCAAGAAGTGGACCCGCGATCGTATTTAGTTTTAAGTGATTCAATAAATGATACTACCGTCATGGGAATGAGTGATTGGGTAGTATGGATAATAATTGCAATACTTTTATTAGTTAGTGGATTATATTCTGCTAGCGAAAATGCATATACAAACTGTAACAAATATCACTTTAAGACCTTAGCTAATAAAGGCTCTTTTGTTGCTAGGCTAATTGTTAGATTAATCGATAAATTCGATAATACTTTAATTACTGTTTTAATAGGAAATAACATTATTCAAACATTAATGTCATTCCTTTCTGCAATGCTTTTTTATAATATGTCGCAAGCAAATGGATGGAGCGATGGTCTTGAAGCAATTGTTTCAACCGTTGTTATGGCAGCTTTAGTTTATATTG
The DNA here is from genome assembly GCA_944349405.1 of uncultured Bacilli bacterium. GTDB lineage: Bacteria > Bacillota_I > Bacilli_A > RFN20 > CAG-826 > Onthovivens. Next base: position 9,901 of record CALVMY010000051.1, read on the forward strand.
TTTCAGATACTTGCCCAAAAATATTATCTAAAGCGATTCCAAATCGAATGGCTTATGTATTAGTTTTTCCAGTTACTTTTACTAATATAATTCTTTATCCAGTCATTTTGATATTTAAAGGTATACTTCTTCTTGTTCATAAAATCTTTAAGATTAAAGACGAAAGTTTATTATCAAAAGAGGATTTAATTCATAGTGCTTCTTTAGCAATAAATGAAGAAAATAATGATGAAGCTCAAGAAAATGAAGAAAAATTGTTTGAAAATAACGAAAAAGAGATTTTATCAAATGCTTTTAGGTTCGATACTTTAAATGTCAGGAATGTTTATACACCAAATGAAAAAGTCGTTTCTTTAAATATAGAAAATTTAACCGTTAAAGAATTAAATAAAAAATTAATTAATATTCCTTATTCAAGAATTCCAATTTATGAAGGTAATAAAGAAAACATTATCGGAATTTTGGTTTTAAAAACATATTTTGAAGAATATGCCAAAGATCCTCATTTAGATATTCGTTCAATCTTAGAAAACGATATAAAAATTAACATCGATGATAAAATTGATGATGCTTTTCAAGAATTAAACAAAGAAAAAGTCCATTTAGCAATCGTTTATGAAAACGAAAGAATGGTCGGAATCATCTCAATGGAAGATATTTTAGAAGTCTTAATCGATAATATCGATGAAACTCCTTCGAATTCTTTGAAATGGAGGAGAAAGCATGAATAGTCGTGAGATTTTAATCATTGTTTATTCAATAGTTTTAGTTTTACTTCTTTTCTTATCATTTTTCTTCTCTTCAAGTGATATGGCTTATGGAAGTGTTGATCTTTTACGTTTTGAAAGAGAAAAAAATAATCCTAAAAAAGGCATAAAATATGCTAATAAATTAGCTATTAATTATGATAAAACTATTTCAACTATCCTTTTATTAAATGACACAGTTAATGCTGGATTAGATTCTATTTCCACCCTTTTAGGTGTTAATTTAGCTTTTTTAGTTTTGGGCTCTTCTACGCCAAATATTGAAAATATTGCTGAAAACTGGGGTTTAGTTGCTTCAATGATCTGCTTAATAACTAAAATTACATTTGGGGAAATAATCGCTAAATCTGTTGGAAAAATCTATAACTTTAAATTATCTGTTTTATATTCAAAAGTAATAAGAATACTTGATTTTGCTCTTGTCCCTATCACTTTTGTTGTATCTTCTTTTGGAAAAATAGTTACTTATCCTTTAACACATAACATTAAAGATGTAACGATTAATGAAGATGACTTACACGAGATGGTCGATGATATTGAAGCTCAAGGCGGAGTTGATGAAAAACAAGCCGATTTATTACATGATGCAATCTATTATACGACAACTAAAGCATATGAAATAATGACTCCACGAGTTGATATTTATGCAATCGATGTCGAAGATGATATAGCTGAAGTTATCAAAGACCCAAAGATGTATCGCTTTACTCGAGTACCGGTTTATGAAGGAACAATCGATAATATTATTGGCTATGTTAATACCAAAACTTTAATGCTTCTTTCTTTTGAAAATAAAAAGATTGATTTAAGAAATTTACTTATCACCCCACTTCGTTTTCCTCGTTCAATCGAAATTAATGAAATATTAAATATCTTTAGAAAAGAAAAACAACACTTTGGTTTAATTATTGATGAATATGGAGGAATTGAAGGTCTTATTACTATGGAAGATATCTTAGAAGAATTAGTTGGAGATATTTGGGATGAAAAAGATGATCCAGATGCTGCTTATTCTTTAAGAAAAGATGGAAAATATATTATTGATGGAAAATTAAATTTAGAAGATTTCTGTAATTTATTTGACCTATCTTATGATGAACTTGATACAGAATACGTTACTATTGGAGGATTTTGTATTGAATTATTAGATGATAAATTCGCTAATATTAACGATGTAATCGAATATAAAGATTTAAAAATGAAAGTTATTGCCATTGATAAAAATCATTCAATAGATAAATTATTAGTTGAAAAAGAAAAGAAGAATGAAGAAGTTATCTATCCTTTAATGAAAATATTTTCTAAAGATGAAGAAAATAAAAGCGATAATTAGACAATTATCGCTTTTATATTACTAATTGTTTCTTCTATTTTTTTAAAGTTTTCATCTATTTTTTCATTTATTAAAATACTATCTTCTTTAAAAATATTAAATTCATTTTCTTTATAGGTTATCTTTTCATTTATTTCATCTACTCTTCCTTCCATTTCATAAATCTTATTATTACCATTAACTACTTCTTCATTATAATAAGATTTTAAAAGAGTTAAGTCTTTTGAAAGGGTATCTTCAAATATTTCAATAAAAGAATTAATTTCCCCTTTTAAATTATATAAAGTTCCGTTATATAAATAATTTAAATAACCATAATTTGCATTAAAAAGCCAGCCATACCATTCACTTTTGGGAAATTTATTTTTATATGTATTTAAAGTCTCTAAATATTTATTTAAATCATTATCGACTGAATTTAATAAATCAACACTCGATTCAAAAAGTTCTAGACTACTAGAAAAATCTTCTTTTTCTTCTTTAATCAAAGCTAAATTTTCATCAAAATCAGCATTAAATGAATATAAAACTCGATTATTTTCACCAACTAAAGAGACTATTTCATTAAAAGAAGTATCTAAAGAAGCTAATTCATCTTTATATCCTTCATATATCGATAAAGTAGTTTCGTTCTTTTCATTTAAAATAAGTTCATTAAGTTTAATATTTAATTCATTTACTTCTTCTTTTAAAGAAACAATTTTATCTTCAGATTCAAAATTAAATGAAAAATATTCATCGATAGTTAAATCCATTCGAGTTAAACGATCTTCAAAAGTTGTTAAAGTATTATTCGTCGATTTAATTTTTTTAATCAAATTAGTAACATCTTGATATTCATTTTCAACTTCCCCCATTAAATCAACCTTATTAAAGGTATCAACAAGCGAAGTATATGAATACAAAACGTTTTGATATGGTGAAAAAATAAATGATAAAGAAATAAAGATAAATACGGCATTAATAACAAATGAAATACTCATTTTTATAGGTAGTTTTAATATTTTTTTCTTTCCATACTCTAATAAATATCTTTTTATAAGTGCATATATAGCCCAGGCCACTCCATAAGAAAGTAAAAAAGATAAT
>CALVMY010000052.1 GCA_944349405.1 uncultured Bacilli bacterium
ATATGATGTTGCTTATGAAAATACTCAAGCTCGTATTCGCACATTATATTTAATGGATTATGCAAATATGGTTAACGGTCTTGTTATTGGAACGGGTGATTTAAGTGAATTAGCTTTAGGATTTGCAACTTATAACGGAGACCATATGTCAATGTATGGAGTTAATGGAAGCGTTCCAAAAACATTAATTAAAACTTTATTAGCTGATTATAGCTTAAAATATCCAAATCTTAAAAAAGTTATTAAAGATATTATAGATACGCCTATTTCTCCAGAGTTAGTTCCTTCAAATAACAAAGAAATTGCTCAAAAAACCGAGCAAATATTAGGCAAATATGATTTACATGATTTTTTCTTATATCATTTTATAAGAAATTCTTTTACAAAAGAAAAAATATTCGAACTTGCTAAAATTGCATTTAAAGATGTTGATGAAAAATATATCAAAAATACCTTGGAGATTTTTATGAAAAGATTTTTCACTCAACAATTTAAAAGAAGCTGCCTTCCTGATGGACCAAAAGTAGGTTCAGTTTCTCTTTCTCCTCGTGGGGATTTAAGATTATCTAGTGATTTATCTTTTTATAATTCAATAAATAAAAAAGAAGAATAATTAATTTTTAATTGTTTCTTTACAATCTTAATAATAAATTGGTTGTTGAAAATTTAATATTTTGATAAGTTGATAATTGAGGATATAAATATGTCAACAGAAGGAATAATCGCGATTATAGTATCTGTTCTTATTTTCGTTTTTGTTCTAATTTTTATTTTTAGAAAGACAAAAAGAGGTATAAAAAAAGAAAATCTAACTGAACATGCCGTTGGAATTTTAAAAAATAAAAGAAGAACTGGATTATCAATTAATGATCAACCACAAATGGAATTAACTTTTGATGCAATTTTAAAAGATGGAGGATTAAAAGAAGTAACGGTTTATGAAATTGTTCCATTAACTGATTTACATTTGCTTGAAACAGGGACAGGAATGGCTATTGTTTATGATCCAGAAACATCTAAAGGGCGATTAGATAAAAATTTTAATGAAGAAGATGTTCAGGATGCTTATGATAGGTATTTAGCAAGATTAAATCCTCGAGGCTATACTTATGAAGAAAGAAAAAGATTAAGAACAATGGGAGTTCATAAAAAAGCAATAATTACAGATATAAGATTTACAGGGAATGTTGATAAAGATCTTCACGAAGTAACAATTACTATAAGAATCGATGAAAAATTTCAAAAAGAAAGATTTTTAACTCGAACAAGTTATATGAGAGATATCGAACTTGAAAATATTGCAATTGGGAAAATTGTTGATGTAACAATTGTTGAAGATACTAATCCTTGGTTTTCAATTAATCAAAAAATTAAAGGATATGGTGCTATTTAAATCAAAACAAAACAGACATTTAATCTATATAATTTCTAAATTATATAGATTTTTTTATTAATCTCATATGAAGAGATATAAAAATTTAATTCTTATTATTATAATAAGATAGTGTATGCAAGAGATTAATAAAAACCAAATAATAGGAATAAATATTACTAAAGTATACGGAAATAAAAAGAAAAACGAAGCTGAAATTGTTGCTTTAGATAATGTTTCTTTTTCAATAAATAAAGGTGAATTAGTAGTTATTTTAGGACCTAGTGGTGCAGGGAAATCTACTTTAATTAATATTTTGGGCGGAATGGAAAATTCTACTAGCGGAAAATATTATTTTTTTGGTGATGACGTAAGTGAAAAAAATGAAAAAGAATTAGCTGATTTTAGAAAAAATAAAATCGGATTTATTTTCCAATTTTATAATTTAATTCAATCTTTAAATGCTTATGAAAATGTTTATTTAGCAGCTTCTTTACTTTCTTCTTCATTAGATAGTAATCAAATATTAGATTTAGTTGGTTTAAAAGATAGAAAGAAAAATTTTCCATCTCAATTAAGTGGAGGAGAACAACAAAGAGTTGCAATTGCTCGCGCACTTGTAAAAAATCCAGATTTACTTTTAGCCGATGAACCTACTGGAGCTTTAGATTCTAAAACCGGCTCTCAGATTTTAGATTTACTTTATAAAATAACAAAAGAAAATAATAAAACGGTTATTATAGTTACTCATAATAAGGCGATTAGCGTTATTGCAGATCGAATAATAATGGTAAGCGATGGAAAAATTATTGAAAATATAACTGTTTCTAATCCCAAAAAACCTCAAGATATTGAATGGTAGATAAATATGAAGACTTTTAATATCTTATTAAAACGAATGTTTCGAGATTTTATAAAAAATCTTAAACAATTTATTTCAATTATTTTTATTTTAGCTACTAGCGTAACTCTTTTTAGTGGTCTGGAAGCCAATGCCGATTCGATTAGAAAAAGGGTAGATGAAGTCTATCTTTCATCTAATATTGCCTCTTTATATTTAACAATTAATCCTTCTTTTTTAGATTTAAATGAAAATGAAAAAGACTATCGAAATATATTATCTTTAATCGATAATAATGATGAAAATGTTGAAAAAAGAATGTATATTCCTTCTTCAATTAGCGATAAATCTACTTATTCACTTATTTATAATAAGTTGCCTAATATTTCAAAACCATATGAATTAGAAATAGATAATGAAGTTTATAATAATGAAGATTTCTTTTTTATAATTGATATTAATTTATTAAATTATTTTAATGCTAAAGACAATATTGATTATAAAATCGGTGATAAATTAGAATTAAATTTTTCTTCTTCATTAATATCTTCTTTATTAAATAATAATATTTCTTCTTTAGATCCTAAAATTTTAAACGAAAATATAAAGAAAATAGTCTCTTCTTCATCTTTAGCAGAGTATTCATTTTTAATCGATTTATTAACTAATAATGATGAAAACTTTATTAAAAATAATTTTTCATCGTTTTTAAATCCTTTAATAAAAGATAATATTACTTTTAAATTAAAAATAAGTGGAATAATGAAACATGTTGAAAATATTGAGAATTCTACATTTTCTTCCTCCTCATTTTTATTATCTTCTTCCTTATTTATCGATAATTTTCTTTCTTATTTAACATCATCTTTAAATCCATCATATTTTGATGATGTTTTTAAAGATATTTTAAATAAGAAAGAAAATGAGACAAATAAATATTTATTGGAAGTTATTTATAATACTTTAAATGAAAATCCATCTTTATATATCGATTTTTTTAAAAAAGATTTAGAGTCTTTAAAAGAAGATAATTTAAAAAATGAAGGGAAGATTCAAGATATTAAAAATAATTTATTTAATCAAATATTAATTAAAGATGAAAATAATGATATTGAAACATTAAAAAATAATGTAAAAAGTTATTTCGATTCCAAGAAAATTAATAATTTGACTATTTTACAAGGAAAAAATGAATTGCAAGGAACTATTGCGATCGAAAACGATATTATTCAAGCAAAAGAACTTTTATATGTTTTTCCAATAATTTTTATTGTTGTAGCGATTTTAGTTGTTTTAACAACTATTTCTCAGCTTATTTTAAAAGAAAGAACTGAGATCGGAACTTTAAAAGCATTAGGAGTTAAAAAAGAAGTAATTTTCTTTTATTATTCTTTATTTTTTATCTTTATATCATTTGTTGGCTCTATTTTAGGATTTATAATTGGACCGCTTTTAATCCCTTTTATTATGAATATTAAATACGATATTTTATATTCATTGCCTCCTTTAGGTTATGTTTTTCCTTATTTAAGTAGTTTTTTAATTCTTATTTCGATATTTATTATAGTCACTTTATTAACTTTTTTAATTATTCGCCATGAATTAAAATTAATGCCGGCTTTAAGCATGAGACCAAAAGCTCCTTCTTTTAAATATAAAAATATTAAAAAAGAGATTAAAAATATTTCTTTAATGATGGCTTTAAGAAATATAAGAGTTTATTTTACTAAATCAATAATGGTTATTATAGGAATTATGGGATGTATGGGATTATTAATTTGTGGATTTGGAATTGATAATGTCATTGATTATGGAAAAAATACCGATATAAATAGTCTTTTTAATGCTTCTTTAACCGCTACATATAAAACAAGTTTTAAGTTTGATGAAGAAAGTGAATTGATTTTAGAAAGATATAAAGGAAAAATTAATGATGTTGAAGAGTATTCAATCTCTTTAACTACTTTAATTAGTCCATCATCTTCTAGTCAAGTAAGCTATTATTATGTCAAAAAAGATTCGCCATATTTCAAATTTGATGATGGTAATGAATGGGATGAAAATACTGAAATTGGAATGAGCGAAGCTACTGCTTCAAGGTTAAATTATAAAATAGGAGATACAGTAACTTTTAAAATAAATGAACAAACTTATGAAAGGAAAATTGGTTATATTTTCTATTCTTTTTCTTTAAATGGAATAGTTATTTACCAAGAAGGAGAAGAAAAAATAAGTGAATTTACAAGTAATGCTTTTATTGATGTTAATGAAAATTATGATAAAAACATGATAAAAGAAGAACTTTTGAATGATCCGAATTTATCGCTTCAATCTTTATT
>CALVMY010000053.1 GCA_944349405.1 uncultured Bacilli bacterium
AAATCTTCAAAGGCACTTTCTGATGAAATTGCTAAAGAACTTGAAGAAAAATACCATGTTGAAACTTTAGTCGTTAAAGCCGATGTTTCTAAATATGCTGAATGTGAAAATTTAGTTAAAGCAGCTGTTGAAAAATTCGGAGAAAATATTGATGTTCTAGTTAATAATGCCGGGATTACAAACAACTGTAATTTCATCGATATTACTCCTGAAGCATATCAAAGAGTTATCGATACTAATTTAATGAGTTTCTTACATATGTCACACCTTGTTTTACCTTATATGGTTAATCACAGTGACAAGAATCATCAATGCTGCATTGTCAACACTGCTTCTGTTGGTGGAATGACTGGTGTTATTAATCAAGCTGATTATTGTGCATCAAAATCAGGAGTTATTGGTTTAAGCCGTGCTTTAGCATTAGAATTTGCCTCTAGAGGCGTAAGAGTTAACGTTATTGCTCCTGGCATGATTATGACAGATATGTTAAGAGGCGTTAATCAAGATGAATTAAAAGCATTAGCTTCAACAATTCCTGAAGGATACATCGGCGAGGTTGATGATATCGCTGGTGCATTAGAATATATCTTAACTGCTTCATATTTAACAGGCCAAGTTATCTCCCCTAACGGTGGATTTGTCCTTCAATAATATTTAAAACTAAAATCAAAAAAACGGCCCATTTTAAGAGCCGTTTTTTTTCAAAGATAATAATCATACATATCTTCGCTTAATTTATTGCTTTCGTTATGCTTCTCTTTTAAGAAAATTTTTGTTTCATAAACCACTTCTTTAAATCCTTTTTTATAATCTTTTTTCATATTTTGAATCATTTTTGAAGAATCATAACCTCTTAATGGATCAATTTTATCAGCAGCAAATAAAATTTTTGACATTTTAGACATTTTTTTATTTCCAGTAGTGTGATTTCTAATAGCATTTAATATCTCTAAATCACTTATATTTAACTGATTTTCTACTAAAAAAGCACTAGTATAGGAATGATATGCATATTCAGGTAAAAAAAGATATTCTTTATAATATTTTTCCATTATTTTAACTTCTTCTTCTAATGGCAAATATTTTCCTACATCATGCAACAAACCACAAACATAATAATTAATTGGATTTTCAAGATTGTTAGAGTTTGCTATATCAAACATTAAATTTGCTACGCTTATAGAATGCAAATATCTTTTTTCTTTTAACATTTTATTCAAATAAGCATTTAAAAAAGGGTCAATATCAACTATTTTCCCTTCTTTCATGCAAAATTTGTAGTTATTAAATTTAAGTATTTTCATAATTACTTAGAAATAACAATATGATCTTTTAATTCTTTATTTGGCTTATATAAAAGGACAGAATTTCCAATAATTTCAACAACTTCAGCTTTTAATGACGAAACCAAATCCAAAATAAGCTCGTTTTTATCATCTTGAGAAGAAAAAGATGATTTCAAAAACGAAATTTTAACTAATTCATATTTAACAAGGTAATTTTCAATGTTTTTTAAAACATTATTAGTTAATGTTGATTTACCAATGTTAAATTTTAAAATATTTCGATCCAAAGCAAGTTTTTTTAAATATGCTTTATTCTTATTATTTAACATTTTTTAATTTTGCACGTGTTGTATAAACGTACACTCCTTTAGGAACAAAAATTCTAAATTTTTGATTATTTCCTTTAAATTGAATCCGACCCAAACCTAGAACTCCGATGTCTCTTTCACCTTTTTCAGTAATTTCAAAATCATAAATATCAAAATCTGATAAATTTCTAAATTTATATGATGTATTTGTTTGATCACCTTTTTCTAAAATTCCGTTAAAGAATTTTAATGAATCACCACGTCTTGTTTTAATATTAATCTTTGGGCTAATATAACAATGTAAAACTGTTTTTTCTTCGGTTAATTGCATAATAAATGCTAATCCACCAATAGCTAAAGAAATTTTATCACTAATAATATATTTTCGGTCTTCTACAGCTTTTTTAGGAACAATATAATTAACAATTGGTTTTTCTAATAATCCTAATAAAGAATTTGTAATTGGAAATCCGGGAACTTCATAAATATAATTGTTTTCGCCAATTGGAATTTGAAAGCCTCTTAACGTTGTATTAGGAAATGTATACGTAACAATAAATTTATTTGTTTTATTTTCAAAATTCTTTAAAATTTCGCTAATTAAAGCAGATTTTCCACTTGTTGAACTTCCAACGAAATAAACATCTCTTCCATCGACATTATCGCGTATTAATTTTCTTAATTCATCAATATGATAATTAGCATTTGTTGAAGTCAATAAAACATCTTTAACTTTTAAATTAGACATTCTTAATCGATGATTGACATAAGAAATAAGTTCATAATCATCAACAGTTTTAGGCATTAAATCTCTTTTATTAGCGACTGCAATAACATCCAATCCACTTAAAAGATTTGTAGCTTCTGAAGGAAAAACTCCTTCAAAAGAAAATAAATCGATAACATATACAACTAATGCATTATCTTTTTTAATTGTTTCTAAAATACTTTTATATTCATCATTTAAAACAATAATGCTATCTTCTTTTTTCTCTTCATTAAAGCATTTATCGCAAAGCAAGACTCCATCAGGATATTTTTTTAAAATTACTGATGTAATATAGCCATCTTTTGTTTGATCTTCAGTTTGCAAAATTGCTCCACAATGAGAACATCTTTTAACTTTCTTTAGTACTGACATAAATATCCCTCCAGTTTTTGCAGAAGTTCGATTTTTTTAGCTTTTTCTTGTAAAAAGATTCAATTCTTTTGTTTATTTTTGTAAAGAAACCATTTTTATGAGCTAATTCATCGACATATAATGTTTTTATTCCTAATTTATTACCGCATTTAATGTCGGTTAATAATTGATCACCAATAAATAATGCTTTTGATGAATCGATTCGGTTATTTTTCAGATATTTATTTACCTTATAACAAAAAGGTTTAAAGGAACGATAAATATATTTAACCTTTAATATTTTAGCATATTTTTCAACCCTTTTTTTACTATTATTACTACAAATAATGACAGAAATATTATTTTCGTGTAATCTTTTGACAAGATTTAAAACATCGTTCGATGGAAACACGGTTGTATATAAATCCAAAGTGTTATCTAAATCGCAAAAAAGATAATGCACATCAATTTTCTTAAAAAAATTAATGTCTATTTCAAAAATATTTTTAGCCTTAAAATTTGGAATAATTGATTTCATCCCTAAAATTATAAGCGAGAATTAAATAAAAATAAAGAAAAATAAAAACTATTTTTTTACTAAAAAAATACTAATTTTTTCCTATAAATCAATTTAAATAAATTATTTTATATTTTTTATCATTTTGATATAAAATAAAATAATGGAAGAAAATAAATTAATTAGTACTAAAACAAAAACTGCTAGAATATTGCAAATAATTGGATCGATCTTGTTTATATTCAGTATAGGTATTTCATTACCATTTTATATTATTTCTCTTTCTTTTTGCTACAAAAGAGAAGATTCAGAAGCGAACTATACTTTCTATGAAACGTTGATATTATTAATTATAAATATCTTATTTATAATACTTTCGTTTCTTTAAAATTTAATCTCCAAAATCATCGAATATTGATATTTGCTCATAATGCTCGCTATTTTCATTTTCAGCATTATCTTCTTTTACTTCTTCTATTACTTCATCAACATGAAAATTTAAATCAACTTTAATAGAATCAAATTTAAATATATCTTTAATTTTTCTATCGTCTGGAATAGCAGAGATATTTCTTTTGCAATATTTATCTATAGGAGTTAAATGAAAATCATTTAAAGAAAAATTAAAAATAATATCATTGTCATAAATACCAGAAATATCGAGTTTTTCAGTCTTATTATTAACAAAAGTATAATAAATTAATTTATGAGGGTCACTTTTAAATGATTTAAAAATCGTTTGAGTAGCGCCTAATCTTTTAGTTAAAACTAAATTAGAAGTATCATAAATTCGATACATTCCTCCGTCAGTTAAAAAAAGTATTTTTTCTTTAATATTGTTTTTTAAAGGAATCAAACATCTTAAATGGGAATTTCTTAGTGTTGAAATTGCTTTTATACCACTAGTTTTTAATCCAGTTGGACTTATTTCTTGCTCATTAAAGAAGGTTCCTACTCCGTTTTCAGTAACTATTAAGCAATCATTATTATTGCTCAAGACTTCAACATCAGCAATCTCATCGTTTTTTAATAATTTCATACATTGAATAGGTTTTGAATATCTTTGAGCATAAAATTCGCTTAATTTTGTCTTTTTTACTTGTCCGTTTTTACTAATTAAAGCTATTGAACAATTAATATTAAAATCGCTAACAACAATGGCTTTAATCAAATATTCGCTCAAAGGAAGATTAATCATGTAATTGATATGTTTTCCTTCATCTTTCCACTTATTTTCATAAATCTCATGAGCAGGAATAAATAAATAATTACCTAAATTTGTGAAAGCTAAAACATAATCCAAAGATGAAATAAGTTTAGCCAAAACAATAGAATCACTATCTTTAATTCCAGGAAGTTGACCTTCACAAGCTTTATATGATTTAATTGAAGAACGTTTAATATAACCATCTTTACTTAAAACAACATAAAAATCTTCTTTTGCAATTAAATCTCTCTTATTAATATTAATATTTTCAATTTTATCAGAAATTTCACTTCTTCTATCTTTACGATAATTTTTAATAATATCTTGCAAATCATCACTTATATATTTAGTTAATTTCTCCTTTGAAGATAGAATGGATGCAATATTTTTAATAATCGATTCTAATTCCTTCTTTTCATTTAAATATACTTGAACATCAGTATGAGATAGTTTATATAATCTAATATTTAAAATAGCTTCAGCTTGATCTTCATTAAAACTAAATTTTTCAATTAATTTAGTTTTTGCATCATCCTTATTTAAACTATTTCTAATTAAAGCAATGATTTCATCAATAATTGATATTGCTTTTATTAATCCATAGACGATATTTAATCTCTTTCTAGCTTTAGTTAAATCAAAAGATAAAGCTTTTTTACTAACGCTTATCAAATGATCAATATAAATATCTAAATAGTCGATTAATGATAAAGTTTTAGGATGATTATTACAAATAGCGACAATATTAGCATTATATGTAATCCTTAAATTTGTCTTTTTATATAAGTATTGAATGATAATTTTAGGATCGATATCTTTTTTTAATTCGATAACGATATTTATATCATCACCACTCGAAAGATCTTTAACATCGACAATCCCATTAACTTCCTTGTCTCTTTTAATTTCGTCAATTGAATGAACTAATTCTTGCTTTTCTATTCCATAAGGAATTTGACTAATAATAATCTCGTTAGAATCAGAATGCTCTTTTATATCAATTTTTGAGCCAATTTCAAATTTTCCTCTTCCTGTTTCATACATTTGCCTAATTCCGCCATTATCATAAATTATGCCACCGGTAGGAAAATCTGGCCCTTTTAAATAAACTAATAAATCATCTAGACTACATTGCGGATTATTTAATCTTTCAATAACTGCATTACAAATTTCCTCTAAATTATGGGGAGGGATTTCAGTTGCTAAACCGACGGCAATACCTTTACTGCCGTTTATAAACAAATTTGGAATATAGCTTGGTAAAACAATTGGTTCCAATTCTTCATCGCTAAAATTTAGTGTAAAATCAACAGTATCTTTATCAATATTTTTAATTAAAAGCATTGAATACTTTGATAATCTAGCTTCTGTATAACGATAAGCAGCGGCTGGATCACCATCAATCGATCCATTATTGCCTTGGAAATCTACTAAACATTCACTCATTTTCCAAGTTTGAGACATCCTAGTTAAAGCATCGTAAATCGATGAATCTCCATGAGGATGAAATCTACCCATAACATCACCAACAATTTTTGCACATTTTCTTGTAGGCTTATCAAAAGTATTATTATTCGTAAACATCGAATAAATAATTCTTCTTTGAACAGGTTTTAAACCATCTCTAGCATCTGGAATAGCTCTATCTTGGATGACATACTTTGCATAAATCGCAAAACGATCACTCATTAAGTCATCAAGAGTTTGAGAGACAATATTTTCGATTATTTGTGGTGATTCTTTCTTTTTATTAGCCATTATTTAAGTTCCTTTATGAAATTATCATTTTCGTTAAAATCAACATATTCTTCTAACCATCTTCTTCTTTTTTCTGCATCATCGCCCATTAAAATATTAATTTTTTTAGCACAAATTATTGGATCGTTAATAGAAACTTTCATAAGTAAGCGATGTTCTTTATCCATAGTCGTATATTTAAGTTGTTTATCACTCATTTCGCCTAAACCTTTAAACCTTGAAACAGAATAACCTTTTCCAATTTCCTGCTTTGCTTTATCTAAATCAGTTTCATCATAACAATATTTTTCAACAATTTTCCCTTTTTCTGATTTAAAAACACGATATAAAGGAGGAACTGCAACAAAAACGTGACCCTCGCTAATTAAAGGTTTCATATAATTATAAAAAAATGTAAGTAATAAAGTTTGAATATGGGCCCCATCAGTATCCGCATCGGTCATAATAATAATCTTGTCATATTTAATATCATCGATATCGAAATCAGTACCAATACCTGCCCCAATTGTATTTACAATAGTAGCAAATTCTTGGTTCTCCATAATTTTAGAAACAGCTAGACCATCAGTATTTTTTGGTTTTCCTCTTAAAGGAAGAATTGCTTGATAGCGAGGATCTCTACCTTTTTTTGCCGTTCCACCAGCACTATCACCTTCAACGATAAATAATTCGTTTTGTTTATAATCTTTTGATTGGGCAGGAGTTAATTTATCGCTCAAAATAATTTGCTCTTTACTTGATTTTTTCTTATTTCTAGCCTCTTCTTTTGCTTTTCTTGCAGCTAAACGGGCAGTTTGAGAATCAATACATTTTTTTACTAAATTAACAGCAAATTCTTTATTTTCGTTTAAATAATATGTGAAATTTTGATATATAAAATTATTGACTGCTGTTTGAGCTTGTGGAGTTCCTAATTTTGATTTTGTTTGACCTTCAAATTGCAAAATTGATTCAGGTATTCTTAAAGAAATTATTGCGGTTAATCCTTCTCTAATGTCATTTCCTTCTAATTTATTTTTATTTTTAGATAATCCATTATTTTCTACATAATCATTAACAGCTCTTGTAATTCCAAGTTTAAAACCAATTTCATGAGAGCCTCCATCTATCGTTCTAATATTATTGACATAACTTTTAATATTTTCGCCATAATCTTCATAAAAATATTCAAACGCAACTTCAATTTGAATATCATCGATTTTATCTTCAAAATATAATGGAGATCCTAAAGGTTTTTTATTAGCTTCCAACTCATGAATATAATCTTTAATGCCATTTTGGTAATAAAATTCAGCCTTTTTATTATCTCTTTCATCAGTTAAATAAAAATGAACATTTTTAAGTAAAAATGCAGATTCTTGGAGATAATTATAAATTCTTTCATAGCTAAATTCTGTTGTTTTAAATATAGATTTATCTGGCTTAAAAGTTGTTGATGTTCCATGTTTTGTAGTAGGACCTAAAACTCTTAATGGTGTTTTTAATTTTCCACCATTTTCAAAACCAATTTCATAAATTTTTCCATCTTTTTGAACAATAACATTCATAAAAGAAGACAAAGCATTAGTTACGCTACTTCCAACACCATGTAAACCACCACTTGTTTTATAAACATTATCATTAAATTTACCGCCACTATGAAGAGTGGTTAAAATTAATTGGATTGCAGGAATACCTGTTTTTTTATGAAGATCACAAGGGATTCCTCTACCTTCATCAGATATAGTTATCGATCCATCTTTATGGATAACTAAATAGATTTTATTTCCATATCCATTTAAGGATTCATCAACAGAATTATTTAAAATTTCCCATACTAAATG
>CALVMY010000054.1 GCA_944349405.1 uncultured Bacilli bacterium
AACTGGTGTCCAGAACTTGGAACGGTTTTAGCAAATGAAGAAGTAATAGATGGAAAAAGTGAAAGAGGTGGTTATCCAGTTATTAGAAAGCCAATGAGACAATGGATGCTTAAAATCACTTCTTATGCTGATAGACTTGATGAAGATTTAAAAGGTCTTGATTGGCCTCAATCTACTATTGAACTTCAACATAACTGGATTGGTAAATCTTTAGGTACTGAAGTTGTTTTTAAAATTGAAGGAAGCGATAAAATATTTAAAGTTTTTACAACTAGAGCAGATACACTTTTTGGTTGTACTTATTGTTGCCTTGCTCCAGAACACCCTCTTGTTAAAGAAATAGTAAGTGATGAACAAAGAAAAGCAGTTGAAGATTATGTCGAAGTAGTTTCACATAAATCTGATATGGATAGAACCGAACTTAATAAAGATAAAAGTGGTGTATTTACTGGAAGATATGCAATTAATCCAATAAATAATAAAAAAGTTCCTATTTGGATTGCTGATTATGTTCTTGCAAGTTATGGAAGCGGAGCAGTAATGGCTGTTTCAGCTCATGATGAAAGAGATTATGCTTTTGCAAAAAAATATAACCTTGAGATGATTCAAGTTTTAGAAGGTGATATTTCTAAAGAAGCGATGACTAAAGATGCGCCTCATATTAATAGTGATTTTATAAATGGTAAAAATATTAAAGAAGGTAAAGAATTAGTCACCAATAAACTTATCGAACTTAATGCTGGTAATTTCAAAGTTAATTACAAATTAAGAGATTGGCTTTTTTCAAGACAAAGATATTGGGGCGAACCAATTCCAATTATTAATTTTGCTGATGGAACTCAAACTTTAGAGAAAAATTTACCTTTAGTTTTACCTGAATTAGAAGAATATAAACCTTCTGGAACTGGAGAATCTCCTTTAGTTCATGCTAAAAATTGGCTCCATGTAAATGTTGATGGGAAAGAAGGAGTCAGAGAAACTAATACCATGCCTCAATGGGCTGGAAGTTGTTGGTATTACATTAGATATATTGATCCACATAATGATAAAGAAATCGGCGATAAAAAATTACTTGATCATTGGTTACCAGTAGATCTTTATGTTGGAGGTCAAGAACATGCTGTTTTACATTTATTATATGCTCGTTTTTGGCATAAATATTTATATGATAAAGGAATAGTTTCATGTAAAGAGCCATTTAAAAAATTATTCCACCAAGGAATGATTTTAGGTGAAAATGGTGAAAAAATGTCTAAAAGTAGAGGAAATGTTGTCAATCCTGATGATGTTGTTCAAAAATATGGGGCAGACACATTAAGACTTTATGAAATGTTCATGGGGCCTCTTGAAGCTTCCTTACCTTGGTCATCTTCTGGACTTGAAGGAGCAAGAAAATTCATTGATAGAGTTTATAGACTTTTTAGTGAAAATGAATATTTATCTAAATATAGCGATGAAAATAGTGGTGAATTAGACTATTCATATAATTATTTAGTTAAAAAAGTCACATCTGATTTCGAAAATTTACAATTTAACACTGCGATTTCTCAAATGATGATTTTCATTAACGATGTTTATAAAGCAAAATCTATTTATAAGCCATATTTAGAAGGCTTTATTAAAATGTTTGATTGTATTTGCCCATTTATTGGAGAAGAAATTTATCATATGCTTGGTCATGAAAATACAATTACTTATGAATCTTGGCCTCTTTTTGATGAATCAAAATTAATTAAAAATACGATAAAAATAGCAGTTCAAGTTAATGGCAAATTACGTGATACAATCGAAATCAACTTAAATGAAGATGATGAAAAAGTAAAAGAGATTGCTTTAAATAGTGAAAACGTTAAACGTTTTACTGAAGGTAAAGAAATTAAAAAAATCATCGTTGTTAAAAATAAAATCGTTAATATTGTTGTAGCTTAAAATTTAAATTATAGTGATAAAACCTCTTCTAATTAACTAAGAAGAGGTTTTTAATAATAAAGAAAGGTAAATATAATTATTTAATAATCTTAAAGATCTTGATAAAAGAACTATTTTACAATACATTTTTTATTAAAATATTTTTTAAATTGCTTTTTTGAATCTTGAAAAGTAAAATGTTTATGTTAATTTTAACGGCACTAAAATTTTTAGGTTGTAAAAAAGGAGTGTTTATGATTTTATGTATTGAATGTGGTAACACCGCAATCAAGTTAGGTTTTTTTGATGAAAATGAACTTAAATATCGTTATTCATTAAAAACTATTCAAGAACTTAGCAGCGATGATTACGCAATTAAAATTAAAATTTTATTAGAAAATAAAATAAAACAAATAAATGGAGCAATTGTTTCTTCAGTTGTTCCTTCTTTAACTAAGATTTTAGTTAACGCAGTTAAAAATATTTTTAACTGCGAAGTAAAAGTATTAAATAGCACTTTAAAAACTAAAATACCAATTAAAATCGATAATCCTAAAGAACTTGGAACTGATTTTTTATGTACAGCAGTTGGAGCATTAAAAAAATATCAACCTCCATTTGTAATTGCAGATTTAGGGACGTGTACAAAACTTTCTATAATTGATAAGAATGGGAATTTAATCGGAGGAATTATTACTTCTGGAATGAAAATTTCTTTAGAAAGTCTAGTTAAAAATGCCGCCCAACTTTATGATGTTGAAATTTCTGCGCCTAAAAAAATAATTGGCAAAAATTCTATTGAATCTATTCAATCAGGAATTGTTTTTGGACAAGCTTATATGGTTAGCGAATTTGCTAGAAGAACCGAAAATGAACTTGGTTATAAAATTGATCGTATTTTAACTGGCGGCTATTCTAAAATTATTCGAAACGAAATCGTTTGTTTCCATTATGAAGAAGATTTAGCTTTAGAAGGTTTGTATCAAATTTATTTACTTAATAACGGAGGCAAAGAATAATGAAACATTTAAATATATTTAGAAATATAGCAATTGATGCTTTGTTTTTGGCTCTTTTTGCTCTTTTTACATTCGTTCCTTGGCTTGGATATTATCAAGTAGGACCTATTTCTTTTCAAATTGTTCACTTATTCGTTTTAATTGGAGCAGCAATTTTTGGTTGGAAAAAAGGTCTTTTATATGGTTTTATTTTTGGTTTATTTTCTTTATTAAAAGCTATTTCATATCCTGGAATGCTTGATTTTGCTTTTATTAATCCGTTTGTTTCTATTTTACCAAGAGTACTTTTTGGCCTTATTTCAGGATTAGTTTTTGATTTAATAAAAAAATACACAAATGTGAAAAATTTCGCTATTTATCTACCAATTTTATGCTTTGTTTTAACCTGTTTACATACTTTTTTAACCTTGACATCACTTTATTTATTTGGCGTTTTAGATCCTTTTGGTATTTCTAACGCTTTAGGATTAAGCGAGATAATTAGTAGCATTAGTTTTATAAGCCTTTTTACTTCAATCGGACTTATTGGAATGTGTGTTGAAGGCGGAGTCGCAGCGGTTATTGTTTTACCTTTATATTTAGCTTTAAGAAAGATAAATTTTGTAAAAGAAAATGATGATAAAAAGTTTAAGACAATATAAACAAAAAAACGTATAATATAATGTTTGGAAAGGAAAGGGTATGGAAAAGATTGATTTTAAAAGTATTGTTAAACCTTATTTTATAGAAGCATTAGAAACTTTAAAAAAAGATGTCTCAATTAATAGTGTTTATGATGAAAAAACAGTTTCTAAAGAAGCTCCTTATGGCAAAGGAGTGAAAGAATGCTTTGATTTTTTAAAGGAAATAGCATTAAAAGATGGTTTTAATGTTGATACATGTGATGGAAGAGCTTTAGAAATTTCTTTTGGAGAAGGAAAAAATTTAATTTATGTTTTAGCCCATCAAGATGTTGTTCCTGCTTCAGGTAATTGGAAATTCGGTCCTTTTAATCCTACAATTGAAGACAATAAATTATATGGAAGAGGAACAAGTGATGATAAAGGTCCTGGAATAAGCGCGTATTATGCTTTAAAAGCTTTAAAAGATAATAATTTAATTAACAATTTTAGAGTGAGACTTGTATATGGTGGAGACGAAGAAAGAGGTTCATCTTGCTTAAGATATTATTTTGAAACTTTAAAAAAGGAAGAACCTACTTATGGTTTTACTCCAGATGGAGATTTCCCTTTAATTTATGGAGAAAAAGGGATTACTAATTATACTTATGAAGGTAATGTAGAGTTAAAAAATGTTATCTATATTAAAGCCGGAGTTGTTTCAAATAGTGTTATTGATAGGGCAGAAGTTAAAGTTAAAAACCCTGCTTTATTAGATGAATATTTAAAAAAACACGATTTAATCGAATATCAAAAAATAAATGAAGATACATACGTATTTTTAGGAAAAGCAGCTCATGGTTCAACTCCTGAACTTGGAATAAATGCTGGAATAATTGCTTTATCAACAATCGGAGATTGTTATAACGAAGGACTCTTATCGCTTTTAGCAAATGAATATGGTGATCCTAATGGTAAAAATTTATATTGTTATTTTGAAAGTAAAAATATGGGTAAAACGACATATAATGTTGGATTAATCTCATATGAAAATGGCCATTTTTCAATGACAGTTAACTTTAGATACCCTGAGAACGTTGATGTTATCAAAACTATTGAAAAAATTAAATCAGAATCCCCTTTAAATATAGTTTATGAAAAAGGAAGCGATGTTTTATATTTTGATCCAGAAAAAACAAAATTTATTCAAGAGCTAGCTAAAGTTTATGAAGAAGAAACTGGTGATTATATAAATAAAATGAAAACAATCGGCGGAGGAACTTACGCTAAAGAAGCAAAAAATACAGTTGCTTTTGGAAGTA
>CALVMY010000055.1 GCA_944349405.1 uncultured Bacilli bacterium
AAACCTCCTTTTTGTTTGTTAGACAACTTCATTATAGGAGGTTTTTCATTAAAAAGAACCGAGTAGGGAATTCCCCACGATTTGTTAACCCTTATTTTTGTCCCCACGTTTTGTTAAAGGACCAAAAATATCGATTATTAAATATAAAAGGTGCTTAGTTTAAAGCACCTTTTATATTAATTATTTTCTATCTTTTTCCTTTTTTCTTTTATCATTAATATCTTTCATTACTTTTTCATCAATATAAGAGATATTATTTTCTTTAGCATATTTCACACATCAATTTAAAACTATTTTTAAAAATACACGTGGAACTTTAACAAGCATTGCACAAGCTTCTTTAGAAAATTCGATACTTGGGTCAATTCGATTAGCCATTCCTTTTTCTAATTTAAATGGACAATTTTTCATCTTTTCTTCTCTTGCTTGACCTGGGAAACCTATTTTTACTGTCTCTTTAAGATCTTTATAACTATCTTTTAAAAAAAATTAAGAGCACATTTATCTCTTTTTAAAAGGTTTTGAGCGTTATTAGATGAATTTCGGCATTCGAAAATCATCGCATAATAATCTTTCCCTTACAATATAGCAAGGAAAACAAAGCGAATAAGCTCCTAAAGAGGTTTTGATTTTCATCATCTAAGGTTGAAATTAAAATTGTAGGCATAGGAAAATAAGCACTTGTTTGATAAAAATTATCAACGATTTTTAAATCTTTAAATTTACCATTATTTATCATATTTTTTTAACGTCTCCTTAAAAATAAAAAATAAATTTTGATTAATCTAAATATATTTTGCTCTTATTTTTAATGACTTTAAGGTATAATTTTTTTGATTTTAAAATAATAATTTTGGGTATGAAAAGAAATGAAGCTTTAATTATACTTGGTTCTTCTTCTCCTCGAAGAAAAGAATTAATTAAAAATTTAAATATAAATTATAAAATCTTAGCACCTAAAATCGATGAAAGAATTTTAGATGATTATTTTTATCTTTCTAAAGAAAAAATTGATATTAAAGAATATCCTTTAAAAGAAGCTATTTTAAAAGCTAGTTCAATTCTTTCTTCTTATACTTTAAAAGAAAACGAGATTTTATTAACGCTTGATACAGCAATTATTTTCAAAAATAAAATCTATAATAAACCAAAAGATTTAAATGATGCTTTTTTAACATTAAAATCTTTTTCAAATAATGTTCATTTATGTGTTAGTGGATATCAACTTATTTCTTTAAATAAAATAATTAACAAAATAGTAACAACTAAAGTATATTTTAATGATTTAACCGATTCATTGATTAATGAATATATTTTAAAAATAAATGTTTTAGATAAAGCCGGGAGTTATGCTATTCAAGAAGATTCTTCTTTTAAGCTAATTAATAAAATCGAAGGAAGTTATTATAACGTAATCGGTTTTCCTTTAGAAGAAATTAAAAAAGACCTCGAGGTCTTTTTTAACGAATAAACATTGATGAAGTTCGAGCGATATAATTCTTTTCATCATTTTCAAGCAATCTAATTTTTTTATTAGATAAATATATTTTAATAAAGTCTTTATCATTAAATTCATTAATTTCAACCATCTCACTATCAAAATAGATATTAAAGTGAGAGGAAGAAAATAAAGAAAATTTAAAAACCTTTTCTTTTGATAAAACAAAAGGGGAGGAAAGTGAAGTATAACCATTATTTGAAATCGGAGCATTTTCAATAAATTCTAATAATTCAATCTCATTATCGATTAAAGCCCCTTTAAGTGATTTAGCAATTCCACTACTTCCAATTGAAGAGGCAATTAAACAGCCATCTCCTTTTAAAGTTTCAAAAAATGTATCATCTATTGAAATATCAAATTTTAAAGTCGAACCATTTGAAGAATGTAATCTAAATTCATTAACCGCATAATATTCATCTTTTTTTATATTTTCTTTATAAATCTCACATTTTAAAAGCGATACTTCTTTATAATTAATATTTCTTTTTTTAAGATCAGCAAAAATTTTTAAATAATCTTCTTTTTTATATTTACATAAATATCCAAAATTACCAGTATTAATCGTTATAAATAATGGATTAAATTCATAAAATTTTTGGACAGATCTTAAAAAAGTTCCATCTCCACCAATTGAAAAAACATAATCGATATTATTTTTATTTAAAGAAGAAATATTATTTAAATCAATTTTTTTAAAATTTAATTTATTTAATTCGTTTTCAATATTAATTTCAACACTTTTTGATAAGGAATCACCTCGTGAAACAACTATATAATTCATACTTTTTTATCCCTTAATTTAAATCTATAATTCTAAATTATTTTATCATACTTTTACTCATTTTTATTTTTATTATTTAATAAAAATATTGTATTATATTTAAGTATCGATAAATATTTTAAAAGGAAGGAAAAGTAATAATGGCCACAAATATTGAAATTGAAGCTAAAGTCTTAATTACTGAAAAAGAATATAATAATGTTTTAAATCGCTTTAAAAGTCATGTTATTAAAGAATATGATCAAATTAATCATTATATTGATAGCGATGATTTAGCATTAAAAAAATTAGGAATTGGCTGTAGAATTAGAGAAAAAGATAATACTTATACTCTTACTTTAAAAGCTCCAATTTCTGAAGGATTACTTGAAAAAGATGAAACATTAAATAAAGAACAATTTAATGCTTTTGTTAAAAGAAATGTCTTCCCTGAATGTAATATTGAAGACTTTATTAGAATGCTTGGAGTTGATCCTACATCTTTAAAAGTTCAAACTGCTTTAACAACTCATCGTGTTGAAGTTGCTTATGAAGATAATACCTATGAATTTTCAATTGATAAAAATACTTATAATGATTTAGTTGATTATGAACTTGAAATGGCAGGAGCATCTTTATCTAAAGCTAAAGAAAAATTAAAATCAATCTGTTTATCAACTAATACTTTTTATAAAGATAATTTAAGAAGTAAAGAAACAAGAGCTTTAGAATCAATTGTTAGAAAGCAATAATTAATTATATAAATATAAAAAACCACTAATTTAAGAATTAGTGGTTTTTATTATTATCTTTAGTTAAATTAACATTTGAAGGATCACAATCTAAACAGTTTTTACATATATTTTCACGTAAATAACGTTTTGCTCGAGGAATAAAAGCTGATATTTCATCTTCACTATATCCTACTTGCATCTTATGATCATCAACCATAATAGGTCTTTTTAATACTGATGGATTCTCTTTAATAAATTTAATTAATTCATTAATCGACATATTATCAATATTAACATTTCCTTCTTTAATTAATTTAGAACGAGTAGAGATAATATCTTCGGTCCCATTTTCACTTTTAAGTAATAATTCTTTTAATTCTTCATCTTTTAAAGGTTGGGTTAAAATATTTTTTTCTTTATAAGGGATTTTATTCTCTTCAAAATATTTTTTAACCTTTTTACATGAAGAACAAGATGGGGATGTATAAATTGTTATCATACTATCTAACATTTTATCA
This sequence comes from uncultured Bacilli bacterium, assembly GCA_944349405.1. GTDB lineage: Bacteria > Bacillota_I > Bacilli_A > RFN20 > CAG-826 > Onthovivens. The sequence continues at coordinate 3,514 of CALVMY010000055.1, forward strand.
CAAATTAGCGAATTTATAAATTCGCTAATTACTAGATTTATTTAATAAAAGTAGTAAATAAGGAAAAGCTTTAGAAACTAAATCATAGATATAAGAAAGATTATAATTATCTTCTTTTAAAGCTTTAGAATATAATAGAGATAATTCATCAAAATTAATATCTTCATATTTTTCTTTAATCGAATCAATATCTTTTATTTTTGTAGCTATTTCACTAATTACAATAATCGTATAGCATAAAGCATCAAAACTTAATTCATCTTTAAAAAATTCATCCATCGAGCGATTATTTAAATAATTAATTCCTTTTTTAATCCATCTTTTAAGACCAAAAACTAACTCTTCTTCATAACTCATATTTTCAAAATTTAGTTTATTTTCATTATTCATATTTATCTACTATCTCCTCTACTTTTTTAAATTCATCAATATAATAGTTTGGTTTATTATCGATTATTTCTTTTTGATTACCATATCCATAAGATACAATAATTGATTTTATATTTAAGTTTTTAGAGGCTAAAATATCAACAATTGAATCCCCGACATAAAATCCATTTTCTTTTTTTAAATTTAATTTATTTATTAATTCATTTAAATAGGTTGGATCAGGTTTTCTTTTTATCGATGAATCTTGTCCCTTTATATCACTAAAAAGAGTTTTTTCTAATCCATTAAATTTATTTTTAATTAATTTTTGTAATATTTCATCTGGTTTATTTGAATTAATCATCAATATATATCCCTTATTTTTTAAATCAATTAAAGTATTTAATACATCTTTAAAAAATGGGGATATATATTGAGTTTTTTCATAGTTTTTTAAATATAAAGAATATTCACTTTCATTAAATTCTCGTTTTAAGGCTAAAAAAAGTAATCTTCTAGCTCCATTACCAATAAAGGATTTTACTTCTTCTTTTGAATAGTTTTTAGAGATGTTTAATTCTTTTAAAGTTAAATTTAATCCTTCAGTTATACCTTCTAAAGTATCAAGTAAAGTACCATCTAAATCAAAAATAATAAATTTATTCATATATAAAAAATTATACTCTTAATGAGTATAATTTTATAAATATTTGCTTTAATTAATTGTATTTTTAATTATTTAATATCTAATGACTTATATTTTAAAAATTCTTTATCATCATTATTATCTTTTTTTTCGACATCTTCTAAATAACCGCTATTAGTAGTAATATCGATAGTTATTTGTCCTTTACAAGAAGCTAATCCACCAACTCCAAGTATTAATAATGTTGATAAAAGTAATAATTTTCTTTTCATATTAAAGTCTTTCTTAACTTATTATTATTATACAATAAATATTTATTTTTTTATATTAAAAGAACTAAGAATTCCCGTTTTTAGATTTTGAACACCTTAAAATTTAGACTTTGAACAATTGATATTACAAAAATTCTCGATAAAATTCGAGATTTTTTTCTTTTAAAATAACTTTTTATATGCTATAATATAAGGTGTT